>JBDLWG010000444.1:0-14626 GCA_039804385.1 Bacteroidota bacterium | reverse complement strand
CGACAGCTTCCAACAAGGATTCTAACGATTGTTGCGGCACAATCGCTTGCTGAACCAAGTCATTTTGGTCAAAAAAAGCGATTTTAGTCCGCGTATTGCCCATGTCAATCCCTAAATTCATCGTTGAAAAAAATTGCGGGCAAAGATAAAAAAAAATGTGCCAATTCAGATAGTCCCATGTTTTTAAGTTTTAAGATAGGAATCTAAAAAAGATTCCGTTACAAAAACCATTTCAGGCAATTTTTTAGGATTTGCGTAAAGCTGTTGTTTTTTGTTGATAATGGCATCTTTTAATCTTGAAGGTGCTATTTTTTGAATATTTTTCACAAAAGCATTGATTTTAAACAACATTTTAAGCCTTTTTTCCTTCAAAAGGGGCACATTCAGTCCTAAAACTTCAATGGTTTGATTCGCTTCGAGTGGGTGAGATGTTGCAATGATTTCGCCATTATTTTTAAGATAACCAAATTTTGTTTGGCAATCGAAATCAGTGGGTTTAATATCATGTTGAGTATCTCCTTTTTTGACATCACAATGCGTCCATCGCGCTGCTACTGCAATTTTGACTTCGATGGCAATGCCCATTTCAAAACTCAAATGTGGATTGAGTGTTTGAATACTCAAAGCACCTGTTTCTATCCGTATATTTGGATTCAGTCGTTGAATGGTACTTACATCCGTTCCATATTTTTGCGCAACAGCATCTGCGGTTTCGCCTTGTAGCACGGTATGCCAAACATATTCACCCCCAGAACAAGCAGCAACAAGGTTGTAATAATCAAATACATCCTTGATTTTCAATGATTTAGGAATTATATGCTCTAATCTCACATGTGTATTGTCGCCAATTATACTGCCACAGTAGGCACAAATAGCACCTTGCTCTTTCCATAAAGCGGTTCTAAAAAGGTCTTTTTGGGGTGAACGAAAAAGACTCCAGACCTCTTCTGAACGCTTAATAGTGCCTTTTTCATAGGCTTGAATTTTTTCTTCAATGATTTTAGCATGGTCTATCAACCACTTATGAAAATCGGGCGGTAATATTTCACTTTTTTGAATATATTTCATAGGTCTTGAATCATTTTGCGTGCTTCAATGCTGGCTTCGCCTTCTATAATATCTGGGTCATGGGGGTCAATTAATTGTTTTAACTGCGCTTCAAAATGGGCTGCTTTTGCAAAATCATTTTGAATAATTGCTTGATTGTAGGCATCCATCTGTTTCTGAACAGATTCGGGGCGTTCTTGCACATGCATTAATCGGCGAATCACCTCCGAACTACTTGCACCATATGGGTTGAAATCACGTTTTTGGTGTTCAAAAGCAACCATTTGACCATCATCAGCTTGCGCAATGGTGTAAATTCTATAATTATCTTTCAAATTTGCCAAAACAATCGGCGAATGTGTTGTAACGACAAACTGCGTATTAGGAAATTCTTCCGCCAAAACCGCCAATATTTTTTGCTCCCATTTAGGATGCAAATACGTATCAATTTCATCTATCAAACAAATCGCAGGTGTTTTTTTGAAATTTGCCTTTTCTGGGTCAGGCGTAACCTCCCAGAGTCGCCGCATAAAATGCCCAACCCAGCCAATCACATTGTTATAACCTTGACTCATTAACCGTAATGGAATGCCATTGGGAGCATCCGTCGTTTTAATAAAAACTTCGCCTTGTTCAACTTGCATAGGCAATAATTCAAAAGTACCACCAACAATGCGTTTTATAATTGCAAAAATATCAGTCAACGTTTGCAAACCTGCTTTGCGTAATTTAGGAGTCGTGTGCACACTCCAAAGTCGAAGCATCCAAGTTCCAAAATGTTCAAAAGCCTCATCAGGTAAATTATAAATCAAATTCGTGACTTCGGAAATTCGAGGCTTTACATCCGTTTCTCCTTGAAAAGGAACTTTATGGTCACTCCGTTTTTTAATTTGTGAAAAGCCAAGTACTAAATTTTTAAAATTATTTCCATTCGTAGCTGTTAAATCGCTATTCATATCATTGATTTGCGTCAAATCGCGCGAAATCTCTCCATATATATTTGCAAGTTCTCCTTTTTGATGATGGAAATGAATATGATTTTTATCATGATTGTAATAAAGCGTAATTTCACCATTTAAATCATAAACAGGTTTATTCGTTTCGATTTTTTGAATCCGCAGCATTTTTTGGAGGTTATCATTCATTATATTAAGGACTGTATTATTGCTAATACCCGCTAAACCCAATCCAATCGCTTTCAAAATAGAGGATTTTCCAGAACCATTTTCGCCCACAATACAAGTAATTTGTTGGTCAAGCTCTATTTTAATAGATTTAAAATGAATAATATTTGTAAGGATGACGCTTTTTAAACGCAAGGGCTCATAAATAATAGGATTATGGTTTCTTTTAGGAATCCCCGTTTGAGCCAATTGCCTACGCAACTGAATTTGTTTCAAATTTGCTTCAAACGACTCCGCACTGATAGGCGGAAATAAATGTAATTTATTTTTAGATATAATTAACGCATCAATCAAGGGTTTATCTATTGCTAAAAAACGACTTAAAGCATTATTGACGTATGAATCTGACTTATAAGTTGGTTCGGGGTATCGTTTCATGTATCTACCTACCTGTCCTGCTACGATAGCTAAATTTAACATTCTCGCAATTTCGTGGAAAAATCGTGCTTTTTCGCCGCCCGATTTATCCACTAATTCAAACCAATATGCATTATGGCGAAAACTAAAAAAAATATTGGGCGTTTTGTTAACCCAATCGTAACTATCCCAAAAAGAGAGTTGTAATGGTTCATCATTTCCTAAAAACCAATAGCCTTGACTCAATTTTTCCTCGTTACTTTTATCCGCAGGGCGCAATGAAAAGCGTTCTTGCTTCTTTTCAAGCAAATAATCTAATACAAAATGGTGCATTTCCTGTATAGTCATGATTGAATGAATTGATTTTAGTGATGAATCTACCTTTTTTAGTGCAAAAGTAGTTCAAAATCGTAATTTTGCATGATGGAATCAGAAAATTTAAAAAATTGGCAACAAAAATCGCTTGATAAACAAGCTCAATTCAAGCAGTTTCTTCAAAAGGCGGATTTCAAAAAAGTCATCAAACAATTGCCTGATGCACATGAAAAGGCTTTTGAAACCGTTGATTGTTTGGCGTGTGCGAATTGTTGTAAAAATTATTCACCGCGTTTCAAGCCGCCTGATGTCAAAAGGGTTGCAAAATATTTGAAAATGAGCGAATCAGCGTTGAAAGACACCTATTTGCGCCGCGACGAAGACGGGGATTTTGTCGTGAAGCAATCGCCTTGTCCGTTTTTGGGTTCAGATAATTATTGTTCGATATATGAGGCGCGTCCGTCGGATTGTCATCGATTTCCCTATACGGATGAGGATGTTTTATTGAAAAAAAAACAAATTACACTTAAAAATAGTACGTTTTGCCCTGCGGTGTATTTGGTTTTGGAAAAATTAAGGAGCGTATGAGACCCGAATCGCTCGAAAATTTTACTACATTTGCGTTTTTAATCACTAAAATCTTATCCAATGTCAAAAGAATTTAATGTAACAGGCAAGTGTATTTCCTCCAAACACTATATGGCGGATGTATCGGCTAAAATGCAAGAAACGCTTCAATTGATAGAAAGAGGGCAATATTTTATCATCAATCGTCCGCGTCAGTATGGCAAAACGACTACTTTATATAGCTTGTCGTCGGCTTTGCGCAAAATGGGGGATTATATTGTTTTTAATGTGAGTTTTGAAGGTGTTGGGAATGATATTTTTGCTTCAGAAATGGCATTTTCGCAAGGTTTTGTAGGTATTTTGGCAGATTATGCAGGATATCAAGTCATTGAAATGGAGGATTGGCTGCAAGAACGTGTTCCTAAAACGAATAATTTAAAACAATTATCAAATTTAATCAGCCAACTTTGTAAGCAATTACCCCAAAAAATAGTTGTTTTAATAGATGAAGTGGATCAAAGTAGTAATAACGATATTTTTATAAAGTTTTTAGCAATGTTGCGGAATAAATTTCTGAGTCGAGATGAAATTCCTACTTTTCATTCGGTGGTTTTGGCGGGCGTATATGATGTAAAATCGTTAAAATTGAAAATTCGCCCCGATTCGGAGCAAAAATATAACTCGCCGTGGAATATTGCGGCGGATTTTAAGGTGGATATGAACCTGCATCCTGCGGAAATCAAGCCGATGCTTGCCGATTATGCACAGGAACGCGGCATTACAATGGATGTAGAGGAAATGAGTTATGGTTTATTTTATTATACATCAGGCTATCCTTTTTTGGTGAGTCGATTGTGCAAAATTATGGATGAAGACTTGTTGCCAATTAAAATGACGCAAGATTGGACGCAAAAGGATCTCGAATGGGCTGTCAAACGACTCATTCACGAATCCAATACTAATTTTGAAACGCAAATTAAAAATTTGGAAAATTATCCTGATTTATATGAAACGGTGTATCAAATAGCGATTGAAGGCGAGTCTCGCACGTTCAATATCCATAATCCTGTGACGAATCTGGGTGTGATTTATGGGTTGCTCATCAATAAAGAAGGGCGGTTGGCGATTCACAATCGGATTTACAATGAGTTGATTATCAATTATATGAGTACCAAAATGGAGTATTCGACTTGGTTGAGGCGATTGGATTTGGGAGGAGGGTATCGGAATGATGATAGAACGTTGAATATGGAAGCCGTTTTACTTGGTTTTCAATCGTTTATGAAACGCGAGTACCATGTCAAAGAACGCGATTTCTTAGAAAAAAATGGACGATTAGTGTTTTTAGCGTTTTTGAAACCCATTATTAATGGTGCAGGTTATGATTTTAAAGAACCTCAGATTTCGGAAGAAAAGCGGTTGGATCTTGCCATTACGTATTATGAACATAAATATATTGTGGAACTTAAAATCTGGCGCGGACCGAAAGCCCATGAAAAAGGATTGATGCAATTAGCGAATTATTTGGAATCACAACAATTAACCGAAGGTTATTTGTTAATTTTTGACCATGCTAAAATTAAAAATTGGGCAACCAGCGAAATCATCGTTCAAGAGAAGCGCATTTTTATAGCTTGGGTTTAAGGTTATACTAAAAAATTAGAATTGGTTCATTTGGTAATCGGGAAATTTATTTCCCGATTACCAAATGAACCAATTCTAATTTTTGGTGAAAAAATACCGATAATCCACAGCTTTCCCATCATAAATGGGCTTTTTCAAAAGGGGCATGGTTTTAATTTGGTTTAAAAGCATTATTTCGCAATTTTTATCGCCCATTTCCCATTGCGGACTTTCAACGGTTCCATCTACTTTAATCACAAATGAAACCGTATAATTTTTACAATCAATTTTAGATAAATGTTTGAAAATCAAACCATTATCACCTTTAAAATCGTACATATTATCCAATGTAATGGTTGCACCATCTAAGGGCAGGTTCGTCGAAACGATGTCTTTGACTTGGGGCGTTACGAAAATGGAATCATTCGGCTTAGAGGAACCTACTTTGGTTGGCAACGCTTGGTCAACATCCACTGTTTCGACTGGCATATCAGGCGTTTTAGGAGTGGGCGTACTTTTGAGCGTTGTCAATTGAGTCTGTTTAGGCGTTTGCGGCGGAATGACAACCGTTGCAACAGGTGGAATGGGCGTTATTACAGGCTTATCTGCCACCATATTGTTGGGGACTTTTTGGGCTGGAACCTTCGGTTGTATCCAATTTATCAAAGAATTATAATTGAATAAAAATCCTAATAATAATAATACGATTGCTGCTCCTGCTGCAAAACGCAACCAGCGTTTTTGACCCTGTATTCGGTCATAATCGTCTAAAAAACCAGTTGCTTTTGAATTGAAACGCAATAAAGTCAATTGTTGGTGCATTTTTTTTTCAAAATCAAATGCTTTGCGCAAATCGGGGTCAACCGTTAAAGCCTGCTCGAAGGCTGCCACTTCTTGCGGCGATAATTCATTTTCTAAATAATTTATAATTTTGTCTCTCATCGGAACCTTTATTTTTAATTAGCATACAACCTTTATATAACCTTTATATAACCTTTGGAGGGTTTAAAACCCTCCAAAGGTTGTATTATCAATTGATTATCAATTGATAAGAGTCTGTTTTAGGATTGCAATCTTTGAATGATGCTCATCCAACTATTCCAACACGCTGAAAATTTATTGCCCAAAGCACTGGCACTGCCCAATTGGGGCAATAAATTTCGGTCTATAATTTCTTGATACTGATATCCGTCCAATTTGCGGAGTCGAATCAATTTTTGACACGTTTCCCCTAAAAACGATAAGTAATAATCCACCTCTTCTTTCAATCCTGCCCAATCATTTTGAGTCCAAAAAGCGTTGTGAAAGGCTCCAATATCCAGCAAATTCACATGCTTATCTCGTCCTTGATTGCGCATCACATTATAGGCAATCCCAATCGTATAGGTTACTGGCGATGTATTGGGGTCAAATTCGTAACTACCATTTTCCAAATTGACCAACAATATCACAAGCGTATGCTGCCGAATATCCTTGTAATATTTACTCAACCCATTTTCTCTGCATTTGGCGTAAATCGGGCCTTCAATGCGGGATAATAGGTAGTTATACGCTTGACGATTCCCCTCTTTTAGTCCCAAATATAAATTTTCATTAATATGAAATGGATTCATCTGCTGTGTCGTTTGCGGTTAATGTATGGAAATGCCCAAATGTCATGGTGTGCAAAGCGCATTCGGAATTATTTTTTTTAAAAAGTAAAAAAGACTTTTTATAGATGACAAAAGTACGATTTGATTACATAAATCCTTTCATAAAGTGAAGCCAATGATCCATTTTTTTTTGAAAAGGCGGTCTTGATAGTTTATATACTTTGCGTCGGGTGGTTTTGGGATACAATAGATTTACGGATTCAACGGATTTTCACGGATTGGTACGGATTTTTGATTCAAAAAATCAAAAATCCGTACCAATCCGTGAAAATCCGTTGAATCCGTACATCCATCACCCCATTTTCCCTTTTTGTCATGTACTGAGAATACCTTGTTAAAATCCAGTAATCCTAATTTAAATAGGAATTTTATCAATGAAAAAATCTTTATACGTATTGCTGACGCTCGGTTTTGTACAAAGCGTTTTCGGACAACCGATTTATTCCACAGGTTTAGAATTTAATGACGCGTTGAATGCTAAAATGCCTGTCCGCAAACAGGCTCGAAATCGGGGCGGGACTTTGCCTGCCAAAGTTTCCTTGAAAGCGTACTGTCCAACCCCGCAGCAACAGGGTATTTATTCCAATTGTGTCGGTTGGGCAGTGGGTTATGCGGCTTGCACGATTTCGGAAGCCATTGTGAGTGAAGCACTCACCGATAAAAGGTTGAATATCAAGGCAATAGATGCCATAGCGACTTCGCCAACCTATATTTACGCACGCCTCAAACCCAAAAAAGATAATGATTGTAGTTCCAAAACGGGCATGGATCAGATTTTGACGGAGTTGAAAGGGACGGTTTTGCCTCGTTATCAAGATTTTAGAGAAGCCTGTTCCGTACCTACAGAAGCCGCGAAACCGTTTTCAACAGGGGTTCAGATAGCGCATTTTATGAGTTTGTTTCGCGCTTCGGATCCTAAAAAACAGAAATTATACGCCATTAAGCAAACGTTGGCGAATAAAAAACCTGTGGTCATTGGGATTTGGCATTACAAATCGTTTGAAAAAGCTAAAAAAGTTTGGTCGGGCGATTTATCCAAATACGCGGGCAGTGGTCATGCGGTTTGTTTGACAGGTTATGATGATACTTTTGAAGGTGGTGGGGCGGTCGAAGTGATGAATAGTTGGGGGACGGATTGGGGTGAATCTGGATTTTCAAAAATTCGCTATAAAGATTTAGATACGATTTTAAAATATGCGTTTGAAATCACGCTGGATGATGGTGCGCTGCCGCGACAAACGGCTTTGACACATCCCAAAGATACTTTTTTTAAGGCTTCGATTCTTCTTAAATCCATACCTGATGCGGCAGATATGCCGCTTTTATCGAATGTGAACAACCCGTCTAAACCTATTGGGGCGCATTTTCAATTGGAGAAACCCTATCGTTCTGGTGCGAAATATCAAGCAGTGATGGATCATTCCGAACCCATTTATTTATATGTGTTGAGTTCCGATTTGACGGGGCAGCTGGACTGTTTGTTTCCTGCACAGGCAGTTATCAGTCCTTTTTTGACGAATCCAAATGCCTCTTTTACCTTGCCGAATGAGGAATGGTATATCGAATCGGATGATAGGGTTGGGAAAGATTATTTAATTTTTCTGGCTTCCAAGACTGAATTGCCCATAGCCGATTGGGTTGACGAATGGAACGCCCTCTCTACACCTGCCTTAGACAAAATTTATATTTCGCTTTCGTCTAAAATACAACCATTTAAAACCATTGATATTGTTCAAAACAAAATATTATTTAAATCAAAGCTCGAAAAAGATAAAATTATTGTGTTGTCCGTAGAAATGGGGCATGAATAAAAATGGGTACAACCTTAGTAGTCATTCAAGTGAATCCTGTTGGGTTGATGGATGTACGGATTTCACGGATTTCACGGAATTTTCACGGATTTTGAGTCCAATATCCATAAAAATCCGTGAAATCCGTGAAATCCGTGAAATCCGTACATCCATCAACCCGACAATCTTAACTTTACGGACTACTAAAATTGGATTCATTGATGTTCAAATTCGATGATTATCGCCGCCATATTTTTATCCGTTTTTATATTTAAATTCAAAATATGTTCTTTTGCATCGTATTGAATCGCGTTATCGCCGATACCTGCTAATTTCTCGCCCAACACCGTTTCCAAACATTTGGCAAAAATAGGGAATTGCCCTGTTGAATCTTTTTTCAAGGCTTCTGCTTCTATTTTCTTTTTCAACGCTTGCATATCTAAAGGCTTGCTACTTAATAAGATACAACAATAATCATAACCTTTATTATTATCAAAATAAATCATATCCTTATCCGAAGGCAAGGTAATTGCACTTTGTTTGCCGAGATAGGGACTGACGGTATAGTTGTGTGGAAACAATAAATCAACCACTTTGCGCCCATCGAAATTCAAAATATACACATACGCAGAAGCCTGATTATCCACCAAAACCTGATAACCAAACTCGAATTTTACGACAGCCGTAGCGATGTAATGACTTGCTTGTGTTTTTTTGCCTGTACCAGCACCCCGATTTTGGGAAAAGGCAGGTTTTAATTCCATTTTTTGATTTGCTGCATCTATCAATTGAATTTTGGCATGGAACGATTTAGCGAGTTGTGTAGAATCCACTGCTTTTCCGATTTTGGGTAATTCCAACAAGGGCGGCACTTCCACCGCATACACGACTTGTTCTTTAAACGTTTTATAGGCAATCTTGCCAAAACCATTTTCTTGCCATGCGTTGCCGCGAGAATCCAACACTTCAAAATAACCAGCATCCGCCACAACAGGGTCATCTTTATAGCCGACGACACACATCGCATGTCCCATATCTTTAGGTGTGAGTCCTTTTTGGACAATAATGACAGGATTTCCTTCCGATAATGCTTTTTTAACACTCAAATTTTGAGGGTCATTGGGTTCTATCAATCGATTGAAGGTGGGCGCAATGCCTTTAAAGGCTTTGTTGACCAAATCATAAGGAATCGACGCAGGGCAATCCGTTGGCAAATCGCTGTAACGCACGACTCCACTTTGCTGTATGGCATTCATGGCTTTCAACAAATCCGCGCCACTGGTGCAATTAACATCATTAATACTTTTAATGTGATGGTAAATGAATGCAGGCGAATAAAATAATTTTTGAATTTCATCGGTTTGTGTGATGCCGCGTTGCCGCGCTTCTTGAATGGTCAACGCGTAGGCAGTTGCCCAAGCCAAACAGGTGGAGCGTTCCGCTTGATTTCCCGCTTGGGGCGCGTAGGTTTTTAAAGAAGCATTCTTCGGAACCGATTTTGCACCGCGATGTGCAGCTGTTGCGCGACGCGGGATTTTTTTATAATTAGCATCATTGAATTGGACACCAGGAGCCATCGCGTCCTGTGACCATGAAAATTCGCTCATTCCGAAAAGGAGCAAGCAGGAAATTAAAAAACGAACTTGTTGAATAATCATCAGATGGATTGATAGTTGTAACGTATTAAATGATTCGAGCCAGTCTCATAAAGAAAGCTTACCATATAAGAAAAAAAAAGCTCCAAAGTGAAGAAAAAAAAAGCAAAATAGAAATTTTTTTAAGAAAACGCATTCCTAATGCCATTTTAAAGTTGGAATCTTTTTACCCAATTGGGTAAAATAGCTTACATTTGTCCGACAATTTCCGCTTTAGGAATCGTTAGAAATAGGATACGGATGATTTCAAAGATTTCAAGGATGTGTCCCATTGAAGAACGCAAATGAGAACTCCAAAACTCCTTAAAGTCCTTAAATCAAAAACATCCTATTTCAAACCTTTTCCAGAGCGAAAACGATATTTAGAATCAACGTATTCTGAAATCCAAAATTACATGGTTATGGTAAACATCCCTTATGCACTCGCGGATTACGCGGTATTGCGCGCCGATAATTGCTTTTTTGTGGATAGAACCAATTACATTGAGCCATTAGAAACTCATGCAACGCGCTATCCAATGTTTTTACGTCCCCGCAGGTTTGGTAAATCGTTGTTTATCAGCCTGTTAGCGCATTATTATGATGTCAATACAGCCAACAATTTCCAAATGTTATTCGGTGATTTGCATGTTGGACGGAATCCAACGCCGTTGGCAAATCAATTTAGAATCTTGCGCTTTGATTTCAGTGGCATTGAAACCAATGATGTCAGAAGAGTTCATGAATCGTTTTTGCTCAAAGTCAAAGAAGGTTTTAGCGATTGCATGAGTGCGTATGCAGGACTTTTCACGGTGGAACAGGAAACGTTTATTTTGAATCAACCGCTTGCATCCAGTATGTGTGTTGAATTTTTCTTAGCATACCGCAAAAACAACCATAAAACTGCTTTTTATGTGTTGATTGATGAATATGATCAATTTACCAACGAATTATTATCCTTCCATTTTGCGGATTTTCAAGATATTGTTTCTAAAAATGGCTATGTACGCAAATTTTATGAGGCATTGAAAGCAGCAACGGGACGCACTGGAATTGGTCGCATTTTTATGACAGGCGTTGCGCCTGTAACGTTAGATAGCATGACAAGTGGTTTTAATATTGCGACCGATATTTCGTTGCACCCTCTTTTTCACGATATGATGGGTTTCACAGAACCAGAAGTCGCCGATTTGCTCCGTAAAATAGAAGTCTCAGAGGCGGAATTACCTCTTATGTTGGACGATTTACGAAAATGGTATGATGGATATCGGTTCAATCACAAAATCGTACAACATCTATACAACCCTGAAATGGTTTTATATTTTGTAAATTACTTTCAAGGTGTCCGGGAATATCCCGATAAAATGTTGACCTCAAATGTTGCTACCGATTACAATAAAATAGCCCAAATTCTCAGAATCGGAAACCGTGAAGAAACCAGTTTAGCCTCCTTAACAACTTTTTTGGAAACGGGTGAAATCAAGACCTATTTAACGGATAAATTTAATGTGAGTTTAGGGTTTGGACTCAAAGAAATCTGGAGTATGCTGTTTTATACGGGGATGACGACCGTAAAAACGGTTTCAGGCAGTACTTGGACGTTCCAAATGCCGAATTATGTGATTAAAGGTTTATATTATGATTATTTTGTAGCGTTGCAATTAGGGATGGCATATGGCACGATTCAATACGAAATTCGAGGAGCCATTGAAGAATTGGTTTCGCAAGGGCGCATTGAAAATTTTGCTTACTGGGTCGGGCAAGCCTTAATGAAGGCGCATTCCAATCGGGATAATGTGGGTTATAATGAAAAGCATCTCAAAACATTGGTGGTCGGATTGCTTTTTCCGTATGAAAACTACTTGATTCGCAGCGAATATGAAGTTGAAAAACGATTTATTGATGTTTTTTTGGAGCGCATTCCGCAAGTGACCATCAAATATGAGATTTTGCTCGAATTGAAATATATTAAAAAGGAAAATGCGAATCAATGGGTCGATAAAGATGCTAAAATCGTGGATCCGCCTATGCTTGTGAAGCCTAAAAAAGTTGCTAAAAATCCTAAATCAAAAGTGCCGCCGCCGCCACTCGCGCCGAAACCGATTCCCGTCAAACCATTATTCGACCATGTGGTTGAAAAAGCAACGATTCAATTAGCGGAATATATGCAATTAGCCCGATTTCAACGCCCCGATTTATTAGGATTTTGTTTGGTGTATGTAGGCAATGAGTGCAAGAAAATTTTGCATTACACGCCTCAAAGCGAATAAGTTTTTGGAATGTTATGGGAATGGATGTACGGATTTTACGGATTTTCATAGATGGGTACGGATTTTTTTAATTAAAAATTAAAAAATCCGTACCATCTGTGAAAATCCGTAAAATCCGTACATCCATAGTATCCAGAACCACTAATTCGGATAGAATTTATCCAATATATTTTTTCTCCTCAATATGCGGCGAAATCAACATGAATAAAACCGCCGTTGCCGCACAAATCCCTGTAAACAACCAGAAAAAGCCCGCGCCTTGAAATTGCGCAAAGAAACCGCCTGATTTAATATTGGTCTGAATCACCGAAACGACGACATTGCCCACCGTCACCGTCAACAACCAACACGCCATAATCGTCGATTTCATCGAAGGCGGCGATTGCGTATAAGCGTATTCCAAACCAGTAATCGAAATCAACACTTCGCCCGCCGTTAAAATGACAAATGCTAATATCTGCCAAGCAATATTCGGGGTTTGACCAGCATCAATCCATTCTTGGATAATTGCAATAATGACAAATGAAAACGCTGTCAAAACGAATCCCGCACCAATTTTGCGCAAAGGCGTTACTTTAATACCCATTTTTTCAAGTCCTGGATACACAACAAGGGTGAATAACGGAATAAAGGCTAAAATAAAACCTGCATTGACAAAGGATATTTGCTCTGCTTCCCATTTGATGCCTAAAAAATTTAAATTCATCTTACTCGCTTGTACGACCCATTCGGATTGGCTTTGGTCCCACAATGCCCAGAAAAAAGGAATAAATGCAAAAACAGACATCACGCGCCAAACGGATTTGATGCCATCAACCGATTCTTCTCCATATTGTTTTTTTGCAGCCTCGAAACCACCGTTCATCGCCGCGTATAAATTGATACCCACAAAATTACCGGGTGCAGCAAACCATTGTTTTTTGAAAAGTACTGCCATCAAAACCACTAATAAGCCCCAAGTCAGTAGGAGCGGCCCCATCCCTGCGATTTTCAAAATACCTGGCGTATAAAAAGCACTGAATGCAGAGGTCGTATTATTTTGGGTCGCTTGACGCAAAAGTGTCGGAATCGTGTCCCAATAGACGTAACTCACCGCCAAAGAAAGCAATGCTGTAGCGAAAATCACCAATTTATTGCTATCGCCTTTGGGTGGAACGCGTCGATATTGGTCTCGACCGATGTAGAAAAACCCAACCGCTATCAACATCGCAATCGCAGGAACGCCAAATGCGACCGTCGGTCCAAAATGAGATTTCAAATAAGGTATCAATAAAATGGATAATAACGAACCTGCATTGATAGACGCATAAAACGCGCCAAAGGCTTTTGGCAATAAATGAGCATTCGATTCGTCAAATTGGTCTCCGACATTGGCGGAAACGCAAGGTTTTATCCCGCCCGCGCCAATCGCAATTAACATCAACGCCATGCTAAACATCGCTTCATTCCCTGTCGAAAGCGCAAGTACGACATTGCCAATGGCATAAACTAAGGACAAATATAAAATCGTTTTATATTTCCCCCAAAACCAGTCTGCCGCCATCCCGCCAAACATAGGTAGCAGGTAACACATCGCCACGAAATCATGGGTTTTTGCATTGGCAGTGGCTTCAGCGACTTGCATCACCGCAGGATCCGTACTGTGTTGCGGATTGTAAAATTGCGAGACCATGAAAGTCGTCAAGATGGCTCGCAAGCCATAATAATTAAATCGTTCTGCTGCCTCATTTCCGACAATATACGGAATACTGGAAGGCATTTTGTCATTCGACGGGTTAGGTTGTGCCATAAAGATAAACTGGGTTCGTTATTAAAAAAATCATCATTTATTCGACAGGTCAAAAATAGTTTTTTTTGTTGGAAAGAAGGTTATTTTAGGTAAAAAAAAAAGTAAAAAAAAAATTACTTTTTCGCAAACTTTTTTAACTCCTAAAACGTTCTGTATTTAGAAGCAGCGAATATTCGCTATTAAAAAATTTTATAAATCATTCATTTTCAATACAATGAGCGAAGTAGCCAATCACAGTGTTCTCAAAGGCGGCGCATTTATCATCCAAGACAGTGTTGCAGCCGAAACTTTCATCCCTGAACAATTGACCGAAGAACAATTGATGGTCAAGCAAACGGTTCAAGATTTCGTGCGCAACGAGATTGACCCGATTCGCAATGACCTCGAAAAACAAAAAG
>JBDLWG010000443.1:0-15973 GCA_039804385.1 Bacteroidota bacterium | reverse complement strand
TTGAAACGAATCTAAAAATAAATCTGCGGACGCGTTCATACTTTTATCGCGCATCGTCATCGTTTGAATCATATAAAAACGATTGCCGACTAAAAAACATTTCGATTTGATAAAAACATTCGCTTGGTTGTAACTGACCCGCCAAATTTTACCTTTATGAACCCCTAACTGAACATCGCTTTCATATAATAATTTGCCATTAACGCCTATTACTGAATTTTCTATCGTTACATTGAAAAATTCAGTCCTTAATTCTGTCGAATCAGGATGAAACGTACCTTGTGGATAATCCAAATAATTGACCACATAGAAAACATTGTCAGGTTTTGGCTCCGTCGGCTTGAAAACAAAGGCATGATAGGCTGTTTCGCCCATCGCCGTTTTCATTTTGGAAACCTTTTCGACCAATTCGCCAGGGGCGTTGATGCGAAATTTGCCTTCCAGCTGGATTTGCTCTTTCCAAGTCAGCGTTTGCGCTTGAGCAGGGGCAACCATTAAAAAAGCAAAAAAAACAAATATCATTTTTGGTATCATTGAAAAATAATTTTAAGCAAAATGAGGTACAAAACCGCCTTGAATGCAACCGACTAACGGCATCACATTATCGCCATTCATCGTAATTTCAATCCCATCCGCTTTCAATGCACTCACTTGTTGATACCATTTGCTTGCCAACAGTTTAGGTATTTCTTGCAAGTGAATCAAACAGTGAAAACCGCCGCGAGTCCGAATCCAAGTCGAAGGCAAATCCATCGCTTGACGCAATTGTTGAATGCGTTCTGTAGAAATTTTAGTAAAATCAAGGTCAATATCCAAATCAAAAAACACTTTTCTCGAACACGACGTTTGTAACGCTGATAATGCTACTTGATAGGGATTCAAAATTTGTCCCGTTTGCGCCCCATGCAGTAATTCTTTCATCACTGTAAAATTGGCTTGGGTCAAACTGCGCGGATTCGGTGTAATATATACGCCTAAGGCTTCTTCTGGAACGGGTTTTCCTTTGTCCAAGTACGCGCCAAAAGCCACTTCCATTTGTTCCAACTTGTTGACCAAAGTTTGCTTAGTTGCTTGAAAACGTTTGAGTTGTACTTGTGAAGAAATCGTAATGCCAGTTGTTTTAATCCACTTATTGCGTGCCAATAAGCTGACATAATACACTTCATCGGTTTGCAAATCAGGTAGGAAACGCACGAAGGCTTCCAATTGCTCCCTGTCTCGAATAATTTGATAAGTTTCCCCTCTTTTCATAAAAATACTTTTTTGTTTACTTTTTTTAAAACTTAGTTTGTTTTATAAACTAAGTTGTATTATCTTTGCAGCGTGTTACATACAACATGATAGTTGGGAAATTTATTTCCCGACTACGATATAACGATTAAAATTTAAAAACAAATGTTTGATAAAATTTATAAAGCCAATATTAGCCTACTAACGGATTTATATCAGTTAACGATGGCTTATGGCTATTTTAAGCAGGATATGCACGAAAAAGAAGCTGTTTTTCATCTTTTTTTTCGCAAAAATCCCTTTCATGGGCATTACGCGATAGCCTGTGGGTTGGAATTAGCGATTGATTATTTGAAAAATATCCATTTTTCAGATGCCGAAATTCAATATTTGCGCACTTTGAAAGGTTCGGATGATAATCGACTTTTAGACGAAGCCTTTTTGGAATTGCTACAAAATTGGGATTTCAAATGCAATATAGATGCCATTCCTGAAGGCACAGCCGTTTTCGCCAATGAACCGATTTTGCGCGTTCAGGGACCGCTTTGGCAAGCGCAACTATTGGAAACAACGTTGTTAAATATTATAAATTTTTCAACATTGATTGCAACCAAAGCGGCTCGTATTGTCACGGCTGCTCAAAAGGACAGTGTTTTAGAATTTGGGTTGCGGCGCGCACAAGGCGTTGATGGTGGTTTGACGGCGAGTCGGGCGGCGTATATTGGCGGGGTGCATGCTACGAGTAACGTTTTGGCGGGTCAAATATGGGGTATTCCTGTGCGCGGGACGCATGCCCATTCTTGGGTGATGAGTTTTGACGATGAAAAAACAGCTTTTCAACAATATGCACACGCGTTACCCAATAATTTAACGTTTTTGGTGGATACCTATGATACGCTTGAAGGCGTTAAAAATGCCATTCAAACGGTTAAAAACATGAAAACGAATCCTAATTCGTTTGGCATTCGGTTAGATTCGGGTGATTTGGCAACTTTGAGTATTGCGGCTCGAAAATTATTAGATGAAGCAGGTTTTCCAAATGCCAAAATTGTCGCAAGCAACGATTTAGACGAATATGCGATTGAAAAATTGAAAAAACAAGGTGCTACAATTGATGTTTGGGGAGTCGGTACGAAGTTAGTGACCGCTTATGACCAACCTGCCTTGGGCGGCGTATATAAATTGGCGGCTTTGCGCAATGAAAAAGGCGATTGGGATTCTAAAATTAAATTATCTGAAGACCTTATCAAAATCAGCAATCCAGGTATTTTGCAAGTGCGACGCGTTTTTACTTCTGATAAAACAATTGAAAAAGATATTTTATATGATGAAACGGATTATGAGCAATTGCCCGCAGGCAGCGATTTGTTGCAACCTATTTTTAAACAAGGAAAATTGGTTTATGACCATCCAACGATTCATGAATTACGAGCAAATACCTTGTCTAATATCAAGGCGTTACCAAACGCGCCCCTAACGCTTCAATTAGATAAATCATTGAATGATAAAAAATTACAATTGTTAAATAAATTTAAAGTATCAAAAAAGTAATTTTGAATCATTTATAATCGTTATAATTCAAAAAATTGTTACTTTTGCACAATTAGCAGCAATTCGATAAATTCCGAACCAAATTATACCTTAAAAGCGACTCAATTTAGCTTAAAAGGTTTTAAATCAAATTTTTATAAATTTTAAAGATGACTTATACTTACGAATATCCGAGACCCTCTTTAACAGTGGATTGTATCATTTTCGGTTTAGACGAAACAGGTCGTTTGAAAGTGTTGCTGATTCAACGCGCCAAAAATCCGTTTAAAGATCATTGGGCATTGCCGGGTGGTTTTGTGGATATGGATGAAGATTTGGAAGCGGCGGCTTTGCGCGAATTGAAAGAGGAAACGGGCGTTGAAAATGTTTTTATTGAGCAACTTTTTACGTTTGGAACGCCTGAGCGTGACCCGCGCGGGCGTGTGGTCAGTGTTGCGTACTTTGCGTTGGTGAATTTGGCGGAACATCAGTTGGGTGCGGACACGGATGCGCAAGATGTGCGCTGGTACGCCTTAGATGAATTGCCTGATTTGGCGTTTGACCATGCCGTGATTTTGGAAACGGCTATCAACCGATTGCGCGGGAAAGTGCGGTATCAACCGATTGGTTTTGAACTTTTGCCTGATAGCTTTACGTTGACGCAATTGCAAACATTATATGAAACGATATTGGGTAAAGATTTGAATAAGAGGAACTTCCGTACCAAAATCTTGAAAATGGGAATTTTAGCGGAGGATAAAATGTTGAGAGGCGTAGCACACAGACCTGCACAAATGTACCGATTTGACCAACAGAAATATGATGATTATTTGAAAAAAGGTTTCAATTTTGAAATATAATATCTTTTTTAAACTCAGATTATTTAAAATTTTATATTGTGAGAGCATTAATATTAGTTGATTTACAAAACGATTTTTGTCCTGGCGGCGCACTCGAAGTAGCGGATGGCGATGCCGTGATTCCGATTGCGAATAGGCTTATGGACAAATTCGATGTGGTGGTGGCTACCCAAGATTGGCATCCTGCGAACCACAGCAGTTTTGCGGCAAATCACCCTTGGCGCAAGCCCTATCAAGTCATTGAATGGAATGGTTTGAAACAAACTTTGTGGCCCATTCACTGCGTTCAAAATAGCATGGGCGCATTGATTCATAAAGGTTTAGAAAGTCGAAAAATTCATCAAGTGATTCCAAAAGGAACCGATGTATCCATTGATTCATATAGCGGTTTCTTTGATAATGGGCATTTGAAAAGGACCGATTTGCATGATTATTTGCAATCTCAAAAGGTTACAAAAGTCTATGTGATGGGTTTGGCAACCGATTATTGTGTCAAACACACGGCATTGGACGCGCTTGAATTGGGCTATGAAGTGGCGTTGATTGAAGATGCGTGTCGCGGCGTTGATTTAAATGCAGGAGATGTTGATAAGGCTTTACAGGAGATGCGTCTGAGTGGCGTAAAAATGACAAATAGTAAACGATTGAAAAGTATAACGGCTTGTTAATCATACTTTTTTGAAAGAATTTATCTAAAAGGTCGGCGAGGTTGCAACCTCGCCGACCTTAATTCGATACGAAAGAATCAACTACTTATTACTTCATTCCTGATTCAAAAAGGACTGCTATTTAATCATTTTCAAAAATGTACCGACAAACCAATTGGAATCTGATTTCACCAAAACCTCTAAAATACTATCTGCTTTGGACGAAAATAATTTAATATCTCGAATGGTTTTATTCAAAGCAATTGCTTCTTCGCTATCTTCTGGCACTTTTGAATTGGTAATTTCATCCAAAACGCGCAACATGGGGTCTAATTCTCGCTTTTTCCGATGCACAATAATTTGTCGAACCACCACCCACATATCTTTTTCCGAAATAAAATACTCTTTTCTATCGCCTGGTTTGAGTTCTTTATAGACCAAACCCCAATCAATCAAAGACCGAATATTAATATTCGCATTCCCGCGAGAGATTTGCAAGGCTTCCATAATTTCATCCGCCGACAATGCTTTGGGCGAAATCATCAAGAGCGCGTGAATTTGTGCCATCGTACGATTGATGCCCCAGACCGTACCGAGTGCGCCCCAATTTTGTATAAATTTATCTTTTGCTTCTTGCGCGTCCATGAATCAGAAAAATTGATGAAAAAAATGGATTGTCAATAGTATAAATGATACTATATTTTATTATAATTTACAAACGCGCTACACAGAAGGACTGTATAACGCATTTTTATTCTTGAACTTTCAAATAATTGTGAAAGTTACAAGCTATTTCCCTTACAATGAAGTTTTAGGTAATTTTGTTTAAAAAAAAGAGGATTTAAAATAGAAAACGCTATATTTGTTATAGTTTTAGGGTAAAATCATATTTTGAGGCAGTTTTAAATTGGTGCTGCTAATAAAATGCTTACTTTTGCCGCATCGAACTGAAATGTTTTGTTAAACGATTGATTATCAAATTGTTTTATCAAAATGGCATTTAGCAAATCATTTTTATTTTTGAATCTTAAAAAATCAACACTGTTGCAATATGCTCGATAATACTCAAACACCTGCTGATTTACCTGTATCGAATGCAGGTTTGTTTCAAGAAACGGCTGAAAAGTTGTCCTTTGGCAAACGGAATGTTTGGTTGCCCTTGACGCTTTCCGCAACGATGATTGGCGGTATTTTAGTTGGTATGAAACTCCGTAGTGAACCGATGTTCACGAAACCGAAATCGCAAGGTTCGGTCGCGCCGATGCCCAAAACCGACCCGTCGAATCTCGGACAAGGGCGGATTGAGGAACTTTTGCGCTACATCAATGCCAAATATATTGACAAGGTGAGCGATAAAAAGTTGGTGGAAGGAGCTATCAACAATTTGTTGGAAGAACTCGACCCACATTCGCATTATATCCCGTCTGGCGATATGGATGCGGTGCATGAGGATTTGGATGGTGAAATGGATGGAGTGGGTTTGCAATACCTGATTTCGGATGATACGCTGATTGTGGAAACGCCGCTTGCGGGCAGTCCTGCCGAATTATCGGGTTTGATGCCAGGTGATAGGATTGTTTCTATTGATGATTTTTCATTGGTGGGCGCAAAAATTGATTATAAAAGTATTGGCAATCGGTTTCGAGGTAAAAAAGGAACGAAATTGCGTGTTGGTTTTGTGCGTGAAGAAGAAACAAAAGTGCGTCAAGTGGTTATAACAAGAGATAAAGTTTCGTCTAAAAGCATTGATGTTTTGTATCCGTTGGATGAAAAAACGGTTTATCTGCGCATCAATCGTTTTAGTGCTACGACGTATAAGGAGTTTATGAATGCGATGAATAAATTGCCTGAAGGCGGGAAGCGGATTCAAGATATTATTTTCGATTTGCGTCAAAATCCAGGCGGTTATATGGAGCAAGCGGTGGATATTTTGTCGCAACTTTTTGATGAAAAAGACAAATTGTTGGTTTATACGCAAGGTCGGACGATTCATAAAACGGAGTATAAAACGAGTGGGCGCAATTATTTTGATTTGCAAAAAGTGGCTATTTTGATTGATGAAGGTTCTGCGTCTGCGAGTGAAATCATGGCGGGTGCGGTGCAAGATTGGGATAGGGGCGTGATTATTGGTCGGCGGTCTTTCGGGAAAGGGTTGGTGCAGGAGCAATATCCGTTGAAAGACGGTTCTTCCTTGCGATTGACTATTGCGCGTTATTTTACGCCCTCAAAACGGTCGATTCAGAAGCCCTACAAAGGAAAAACGCGGAAAGAATACGAAGCGGAGGAGGTAACGCGGGTGCAAAATGGCGAATTATCGTTTGCAGATAGCATTAAATATGCAGATACAACGAAATATTTTACCGCAGGTGGGCGGATTGTGCGCGGTGGAGGCGGGATTGTGCCTGATATTTTTGTACCTTTGGATGCTGTTCAACAGAGCGAATATTATCATAAATTGCGTCAATTGGTGCCAGAATTTAGTTATCGGTACGTGATTACGCATCGAAAAGAGTTGCAAACAATGAAATTGCCTGATTTGGCGCGACATTTTAAAGTAACGGATATTGTATTTAATGATTTTCTGGCTTTTGGGGAACGAAAACAAGTGCCAAAAGAGCGAGACCAAATCAATATGCTCAAAGAGCCTATTAAACTTTTGCTAAAAGCTCGAATTGCAAAACAATATTTTGGAGAAGAAGGCTATTTTACGGTAATGAATGCGGATGATGATTGTGTGACGCGAGCGATTCAAACGTTGAAATCGCCCGATCCATTGGGTTTGCAAAAAATAGCTCGCAAAACGAATTGATTTTTTTAGGATACAATTCTTAATACCTGACAAAAAAAATGGATGTACGGATTTCACGGATTTTCACAAGATTTTCACGGATTGAGCGTTCTAAAATCTGTGAAAATCTTGTGAAAATCCGTGAAATCCGTACATCCATCACCCACATTTCCTTTTTTGTCATGCGTGTTCCAATAGCACTACGGCGAACTTATCTCTTTTTGTTTTAAATTTAAAATCTATGAAAAAAAATTTACTACTCCTTTCTTGCTTGTTATTAAGTTGGAGCGGCTTTGCTCAGAACAATGTTTTCCAAAAAACGTATAAAATCGCTAATCAATATGTTGATTATCAACAAGTTATCCAAACATCGGATAAAGGTTACGCCTTGCTTGGATACACCGAATCGGCGAATTGGAGTGATATTACCTTAACGCGCACCGATAAAAATGGAGTTGTTTTATGGTCGAAACGCTATGGAACAGATAGTCTGGATTTTCCGGGCAGCATGCGGGCTACTCGTGACGGCGGCTTTGTCATCAGCGGCAATACGGCATCTATCTATAATTTTACCTATGGCGATGTCATTTATTTCAAAGTCAATGCGACAGGCAATTTAGTTTGGTCTAAAGGATTTGGCAGTGAGGATATAGATGAGAATTATACTTTGGAAATATTGCCTAATAGCAAAATTATAATTGGCGGCATGACGACAGGCGCGTTTAGTCAATCGGCATTTGGGAGTTATATTTTGATGACGGATAGTTTAGGCAATATTGAAGATGCGCGTTCTGTTAAAATTGGTCAAAATAACAATCATACGATTTACGCATCGGATAAAACAGCAGACGGTGGGGCGATTTTGGCGGGTTCTGTAGCACGCGGTTTTATCTATGACCCAATGTTGATAAAATTACGGGCAGATGGGACAACAGAATGGGTGCGACAACTCAATATGCCTGATGCTCAATTTGTTTTCGGAGTTCGGACAACATCCGATAGCAGTTATTTGATGACGGGCGCGACTGCGGGCGCGGCAAACAAAGGTGGAGCGATTTTCATTGCCAAATATAGTAAAAATGGAGTGCAACAATGGCTCAAACGATATGATAGTCCATTCAGTGAACGCGGTTATGATATAGCGGTTTTAAGTAATAACACTTTTGTTTTAACAGGTCGAGCAGGTATCAAAATCGATGCAAATGGTTCCAATACGTACAATATGGCTCTTTTGAATGCCAATGTATCGGATGGAAATCTAAATTGGGCAAAAATATATGGCGATACGGCGAAAAGTGCTTATAATCAATCGGTGATTGCGACCTCAGACGGCGGTTTTACGATGGCAGGTTTGACTTTTGGTTTTGGTGATTCGACGGGTGCGGCGTATTTGATTCACACAGACGCATTAGGCAATACGCCGAATTGCAATGTGCGCAATGCTACCAATCGTTTTGTAACGGATGTTTTAACCGCAACGGATTCCTCTGCGTTTAGAGAATTTTATGGAGGTGCAATCGTTCCTGTTCAGTTCCATCAAAATGATATAACCTTGATTCCCAATCAATTATGCTTGACGGTTGGCACTAATGATGTTTTGACAATGCCTTTTTCAATGAAAATATATCCCAATCCTGCAAGCGATAAAACGATGCTTGAATTAGAAACAGGTGGTCAACAAGCCTTTATACGCGTTTTTGATAGGACAGGAAAATTGTATAAACAATTGCAAAGTGCGTCTGAACGCATTGAATTAGATACTCAAGTGTATCCCAATGGCATCTACCAAATCCAAGTACAATCGAATGGAAGGTTTCAAAGACAATCGTTACTTATTTCCAAATAAGAGGTTATAATTGGAAATATCTATCTAAAAAAGATACTTATTTCCAATTATAAGGTTATAATTGGAAATAAGTGCTTTCAAAAAGCACTTATTTCCAATTATAGTCGTTTATTTGGAAATAAAAATGAGTTGCATTATGAAAACAATTATTGGTAGAAAACAGGAAATTGAAAGAATGGAATCGCTCCTCCTATCTCCGCGAGCCGAATTTTTAGCAGTGACAGGGAGGCGCAGGGTTGGAAAAACCTATTTGATTGATGCGATGTTATCAAAACAGTATTGTTTTAGTATGACAGGCATTCAAAATGGCAGTTTGGCGTATCAATTAGTCAATTTTTCAGTAAAACTCGCTGAATATGATGGCTCCTTACAACCTAAAACGTTGAATGATTGGCAAACGGCGTTTTTGCAATTAAAGCAATACTTGAAAACACTTGATGTCACTACAAAACACGTTATCTTTTTGGATGAACTCCCTTGGATTGACACGCCTAAATCGGGTTTTCTACAAATGTTAGCTCATTTTTGGAATGATTACCTATCTAAAGAAAACCATTTTTTGTTGGTTATTTGCGGTTCAGCAACTTCTTGGATTACTCAAAAAGTGATTAATGATCCTGGTGGTTTGCATAATCGAATTACTGAAAATATTCATTTATATGCTTTCACTTTATCGGAAGTGCAATCTTTTATACAGCATAAAGGTTTGCAATACAATATACAAGATATTGCAAAATTATACATGTCATTTGGCGGTATTCCATTTTACCTTGAAAATTTGCGCAAAGGCGAAAGTGTTCCAATTGCAATTGAACGCATTTGTTTTTCGCCCACAGGAATTCTGTACTATGAATATAACAATTTGTTTCAAGCATTATTTAATAATGCTACCTTGCATCAAGCAATAGTAGCTGTTTTGGCGCAACAACCTTCAGGGATGACACATGTTGAACTTCTTCAATCTATTAAGTTGAAACAAGCCACAGGCAGCTATCAACGAGCTGTGGATGAATTAATTTTATCCGATTTTGTCAGTGAATATGCCCCTTTTGGCAAAAAAAAGCGCGGTACCGTATTGAGATTAACGGATGAATACTGTATTTTTTATCATCATTTTATCAAATCCAATCGAAAATATACACAAGGGGTGTGGCAACAGTTATCAGAAAGTCAAGGATATAAAATTTGGGCAGGCTATGCTTTTGAAACGTTGTGTCATAAACATATACAAATTATTAAAAATATATTGCAAATTGGGTCTGTTTATAGTGAAATTTATAGTTTGCGCGTACCTGCTGCGGACGATTCGGGTGGTTTTCAAATTGATTTGCTGATAGATCGCAAAGATAATTGCATGAATCTTTGTGAAATTAAGTTTTACAGTGGTAGTTTTGTCATTTCAAAAACTTATGCTAAACAGCTCCTTGAAAAAAAACAACGTTTTCTGGATTATACTGGCACGACCAAACAAGTTTTTCTCACTTTTATAACCAATCACGGAGTAGTGATGAATGAAACGGCGCAAGCTGTGGTGGATGTGCAAGTGCGTTTAGAGGCGTTTTTATAATTTGCAAACTAAACGTACTGCAATTTTCAGCACGTTTAGTTTGCAAATGAGGCGTTAATGTGTACGGAGTGGAGGGTTTAAAATCTTCCACTTAGTTGGGATGCGAATATTTATTTTTTTAATGTTTTGAAATTATATTTTTTATAAAATTTCAAATTATCAATTGCTTAAAGTTTTCAATACCAGGATGATACATCGTACTCAAAACAGCATATAAGGAAGCATTGACATTAGAAGCAATTTTAATAAGTGGTTCGGACTCTCGGTCATCAGGTCCGTCTATCAGACATTCGGAAGCTAATTCAGCAAAATTGGCATTATTCAAATATAAACCCATCGTCCAAATAAGATGAGCATTCCCTACATACTTATTTTTTAACTCTATTTGTGCGTTAAAAGCATTCAAATGATTCATTTTTTCATCGTTTAAAGGATAATGGAATGGCTTTGTATCAAAAACGCTCAAAAGTACACTTTTTATAATTGAAAATCTTTTTGAAACTGAAAATAATCGGCTGGGATACCACTGCTTCGCGCAAGCGCGTTCCCATGCCGCCTGTAAGGATGATTGCTTCCGTAATTCGCATAAAAAATGGATTATCAATTGTTTTTGAAGTAGGATTTTTAATCCTACTATTTACGATGTCCACCCCATTACATTAGAACATGTTTCTATGGAATGTACAGAGCAACTTCCAAAATCCGCCCCAAATCGCTCTCTAAAGATTCCATAGGCTGAAAAACCAAACGTTTCTGCTTCTAAATCAAAGGTGGCTTTTGAGGGCGTATCATTGATACGATTATAATAAAGCTCACCCATTCCAACTATAAAAAATCTGCAATAAAGAAACCCATCATCACTGCCATCCGTATAGGCATGGATTTCTTGACGGTCAATCGTATAAAGTTTTTCTTCCAAGATATGAATGAATTGGGTTAGACGCTCTTTATCCAGTAATCGAAGTCTATTTTTATAATTTTCAAGGATATAGTTACAAAGGGCTTCATCCAACTCGTAGAGCAGATTTTCATCATTTGTTTCCAATGCTTTCATTCTTTTCTTATCAAGTTCGGGCGAATCTGCCCAAGAAGTTTCGATGAGTTTCCAAAAATTTTGTTCTGACATATTCCTTTTTTAGTTTAACTTCTGACCTATCTATTTTAAAACAGAAAATATTAAAAATCTTGCTCCAGATTATAAGCAATCAAATGTGTCTTGATTTCAATACCATCCACCATTTCATTTATTTCCTTCACATGTGGATTTTTGACTTCTGATTCTACAAAAACTAAATAAAGCGCGGTCGTTAAATTCAAATTTTTAGCATACCAAGCCAATTGTTTTTTGCCTTTTTTGAACTGTGTAATGTTGCTAAACACTTTGGCTTCAATCACAAACTCTTGATTATCAACGTTTATTAACAAATCGGTTCGCCCCAAGCCTGTATGTGCTTCCAAATAACTTTTGCCTTCCACAATCATTAAAAACGCATTCAAAAAGGTTTCAAAACTATAAACTAATGTTGCTTCTTTCAAGGTAATGTAACGCCCTTTATCATTTTTCTCCCGAAAATAGCGAAAACGACGACGCAATGCATAGATTTTATACATTTCAATCACCTTGTTAATGTCAAAAATGCCCTCTTCCGTATAAAATTCCTCAACAATAATGGTGCTTTGAATTCGATCGCTTTCCCCATTTGTATAAGGGAAAAATACCGTATGAAGTACTTTTTGATACAATGGTACTCGAAAACCAACCGAGCCATCTTCTTCGCGCTTAATAATCCCATTGACATAAAGTGTTTTAATATCTTCTCGGTGAATTTGAAACAAAATTTTCATATCTTTGAATAACAATTGTTCCACAAACGAGCGATACTCTTCCGCCTTATTAACAATATTGGACAAATTTTTATCAATGGATTCCAATAAAAACCAATCTTCTACTTTTAAATAATCGTCATAAGTCAAAATCGGCTTTTCGGGATAATCACTGACCAATTTGCCTGCAAAAGCATTGACTAATCCTGGTTGATTCGCAGTAATTGCAGCAATTTTAGCTTTGACCTTTTCCTCAAATAATTGCCCAGTTTCGCGCTCATGCTGATTCAATAATTCAACCGTTTCTTCATTGGTAAAATAAGGCACTGGCAAATTTTCGGCAACATTAAAAGGACTTGCATGACTCTTTACAATGCCCACAATGTTCATCACGCCCACTAAAATGACTGATTTCAAACCATGATTCTGTCGAGTATGATAGACTTGGCGAATGCCATGTAAAAAAATACCAAAAAAAGCTTCATTAATGCCTTCGACTTCATCTACAATTAAAACACATTTATCGTTTTTTATATTTGCAATCTCTTGAAATAAACTCTCTAACGTATTCGATTTTAGTTTAATATTCCATTGTTCTATCAATTCAGCTTTCAAATAATCAAAAAAATCAACTTTACTGGCATCACTATAATTTTCAAAATTAACAAAGGCAACTTTATAGCCTTCTTCGCGCAAAGAGGAAGCAAGAAACCGAAAATACGTACTCTTGCCAGTTTGTCGGGGAGCCCAAATCGTAAAATAACGTTGAGCATAAACAAACTTTTTACCTTGTTGTACCAAGTTGGCTCGTAATAAGGTGTAATGCTCTTCGGGAGCATTGGGTCCCGATGTATTAAATTCACGCATTTTATTAATTGTCTTTTTAGTAATCGGCGCAAATCTATTGCACATCCGCCATATTGCCAAATTTTGTTTTAAACATTAACTTTTTGCCTACTTTACTTTTTGTAATGATTTCGGTAATCCAATCTTTTTGAATGTTAAAATACGCGTAGATATCGCTCCACATGCTATGGTTCATTTTAAAGGATTTGGTACTCAAAACTGATTATAATAAATTGATTACCAAGCGTTTGGAGGGTTTCAAACCCTCCAAACGCTGTATGTCTTTTAGCTATTTACAATCAACTAACCAACTTGCAATAATTTTCGAGCAGCCAAATGATCGGCAGGGCGATTCAAAGAATCTACACCAATCAATTGATGCTTTTTATAATAATAAACCGAAAATTTACGAATCGAAACATCGCCTTTCACCTCATAATGTTCAAAATCAAGGTTCATACCCGCCATTTGCAATTTCAAATCATACTGATTCGTCCAAAACCAAGGCACCGCATGATACGCAATTCGTTCGCCCATAATGTTTTTGGCAACACATTTTGCTTGGTCAACGGCATTTTGAACCGATTCAACCCGCATTTTTTGTCCCGCAAAAGCATTCCAATAACGCGCACAATCGCCTATTGCATAAACCGATTCATCATTTGTTTGCAAAAATTCATTGACTTCAATGCCATTTTGACAAGTCAAACCTGCTGATTTTGCCAATTCATCATTCGGCAAAACGCCAATGCCTACAACAACTAAATCGGTTTCAATAAATTGATTTTCAACGAGTTGTACGCCAATAATTGAACCATTAGAATCCTTACAAATTTTAGAAACATTTGTTTGATACGCAATAGATTCAGTATCAATCATTTCACTTGTTTCTGTAAGACCATTTGGATTCAAATCGGCGAGTGCGATTTTGGCACCTGCTTTCGAGAAGGCTTGCGCAAACGCTCTGCCTAATCCGCCCGCAGCACCTGTAATCAGTACGACTTTATCTTTCATCTCTTTTTTGAATTATTAGCAGGTTTTTGATTTTCAATTGATTATATAAGTGTTTATAAAAATATTAATAAATATGATTTATAAAAATAGGCTTTCTGAATCAGCTTCAGAAACTTGAAAAGTTTTTGGAAACCGATTCAGAAAGCCTATTCTAAATTAGAAGCATTTCTCTAAATCATATTTGTTAATCTTATTTACGAACACTTCTAATACTAATAAGGAAGATCGCCTACTGGCTCAAACGCCAATAATTCTTGTAACAAAACAAAACATACGAATGTGAACTACCACTACTCTAAAAAGATAGCAGCTTCAAGAATCAAACGCCTCTGCTACTGCAAACGACTCTTCTTGATTTTTGTTTAAAGTCCGAGTAAGTCCCTTACACAGACTTTGTAGGTTAAGACATCCTATTTGGTAGCTTCTACGCTGCAAAGATAATTCTTTTTTTGAATCTTGACCTAAAAGGCATGGCTTTTACCAATTTTTTTTATAAAATAGTTCATCATTCGAGCGCACATCCAAATACGGGAGTGCAGCTTCCCAAATCGGTTTGTCTTGTGGTCTCATCCTTAGTAATTTAGATATATTGTTTTCAATTCTGTGTAACTTTCTAATCCATAACGACCTTTTTCTCGTCCAATGCCACTTTGCTTCATCCCTCCAAACGGCACATTTTGATGCGACCGAAAAATGTCATTCACCCAAACCGAACCTGCATCCATTTGTTCCGCAAGGCGCAACGCCGTTCCCAAATTGTAATTATGGATGAGTTTGAGCGTCGGGTCAATGCCTTTGCCTTTCTTAAGACATTAAAAAACAATGACTTATGGGAACAGTTCAGAGTGAACTATTTCCATAAGTCATTGTTTTTTAACTTTTTTGTGCCAATGCACCAACAACGAATGCGCGTCAATTGGGATAATTGGGTTGGCTAATAAAATATTAATTGCTTCTTAGGAATGTGAAATAAATAAAGTATCACTTTTAAAACCCGAAAAGAGATAAAAAGAAATTTTTTTGCAAAAAAAATTTCTTTTTATCTCTGAGAAGACCCCGCCGGCGGGGTCTTCTCAGAGATAAAACAAAAATTTTTTTGCAAAAAATTTTTGTTTTATCTCTTTTCGGGTTTTTAATAAAGTGATACTTTATTAATTTCACGTTCCTTAGCCGTAAAACCAGAAAAGTCCTTCCAGTATTATAAGGATTGAAATATCAAATATTAACTTTTCAGTTGTAAAACAAGAAAAGTGCTTCCAATATCACAAGGTTTGAAATAATATCAAAGGTTTCGCCATTTGGAAATTGCGCTTCATCTCGATTTCCAGATGCCATCACCAATAAAATGTCCGCGCCTTTCGACAAAGTGACCCCGTCAATGACGGCTTCTTCCGTCGAACGCCGCCGCCAAGTTACAATAGATGGGCTATAACGCAAAATTTCTTCCACTGCATTTGGAATCAAAGCAGGATTTTCCCGAATCGCCGCCCAACTTTTTGGATGCGTCAACAATTCCCGAAAGTCCCGATAAACCAACCATATCACCCGCTTCCATAATGGCTTTTGCCTTTGGCAGAATCGGGCGCAACGGCACTTGTGCGTTATCAGAAAGAAATACTTTCCAATTTGTAAAAATTTCTTTGATCTCTGCATAACGCGTCACGACCCAATATTTCAATTCTGGATTGTAAAAAATGGGGGCTTCTTCCCGCGCTTTTTGATAAAACGGGTACGGATTACTTAAATCAAATGGTTGAAACTCATTAGCAATTTTCTGATGGTACGGACAGCCTTTAATATCTTTCATGACACCTTAATTTG
>JBDLWG010000442.1:0-7737 GCA_039804385.1 Bacteroidota bacterium | reverse complement strand
CCACCGTCTGCTACCTTAGACCAAATAGCTTGCGAAATTGGGGCAACCCTTGGTACACCCGAAATTGTGGGAACGGTTGCCAGTCTTACGCCGGGCGATACGTATTACGTTCGAGTCGATGGTCTTGGCGGTAGTGGTGTGGGTTCTGGGGGCGATTTTACCCTTTGTGTGCGCCCTGCCAATCCGATTTATTATATTGGTCGAGGCGTTGTAAGTAGCGGTGTAGCGAGTGGTACCTTGTATGACTGGGGTGGGCCACTCATCAGCCCAAGTCAACCAGGCAATTATAACACAACTGATGATTACGTTTTCCGAATCAATCGCCCGAGTGCAGGTTGTTTGGAAATCGTAGTCGATAGTTTGAGCATTACGGGAACAGGTGTTTTGCGCATCATTGACGAGCTTACAGGCGATACGATTGATAATATTCGAGGCAATGCAAATGGACCGACTGCCATGCGGTTTCAAGTGGCTTCTGGACAGATTCGCATTGAATTTAAAGCCAATGGCGTATTATCAACTGGTTTTAAACTCACTTGGCAAGCCTTAGCCAATTGTACGGTGGCACCGCCAACGACTTGTGGTGCGCCTCAAATGATTACCTTACCTTTCACGGCTAATAATCAAACGACTTGTACCGATGAATTACGCGGTGTCGTATCAGGTCCTTGCGGAACGCCAGCCACTTGGCAAGGTCGAGATAGGATTATTTCGTTTACGTCCACAGGTGCCCAATGTGTTCGGGTGGCTGTTGGCGGTTTCAATCTTGGTGGAATGGGCGTTGGCTTGTTCAGAGGTTGTCCGTCTGCGGGCAGTGTTTCGAGTTGTGTAGCGACAGGCGCGGCAAATGCGGGTGGCGATACGGTTCAAATCCGAAATGCTCGATTGGAATTACCGGGAACCTATTATGTCGTGATTTCACGAGCGAATGGTTGTACGAATTATAATGTGATTATTGATACTGTAAGTTGTTTAAATGTATTGCCCAATGCAGGGAGGTGTGAAAACGCCTTGTCTTTGAACGATTGTAGCAATACAACGCCTTCGGATGTGCAACTTCAAATGGGATTGGGTGTGCCGCCGTTGGCAAATCCTACGGGTAATGTGAATGCAGGTTGTGTAACTGGCTACGGAGCCTTGCCTGCTAATGGGTATCGGATGGCGTATTTCTTTTTCAGAGCAGGAGCGAATGGCAAATTTGCCTTCACGGTGCGTCCCAATGTTATCCCTGCGGTGGGAACCGATATTGACTTCAACGTTTGGGGACCGATTGATAATCAAGGAGATATGTGTAATTTTATTTCCAATAACCGTCCTGTGCGCAGTTCGTTTGCAGTGGAAGGCGCAGGCGTTCAGTATCGAACGGGTTTGACGGATACGTTGAATCCAGACCCCTCTTTATCTGGTTTTGGTGCGGCGTTGCAGGTTATTCCGCAAGATACAGCCGATTGCGATCCTGGTACGACCAATGAGGGGATTGTGAGAGCCTTGCCAGTGATTGCGGGCAAATATTATATGGTCTTTTTGAATGATTTTAGAGGTGGTTTTGCAACAACCAATGGGGCGCGTTTGGATTTTAGTGGCACTTCGCCGAATGTCTTGGCTCCATCTGGAGACCCTGCATCGGCTTTAATCGTTACGCCAGCAGATACGATTGCCTGTCCAGGTAGTACGATGCAATTTAGAGCTACTGGTGGGGTGCGTTATACATGGAGTCCGCCGAATACCTTAGATACAGCAGTGATTGCCACTCCAAGAGCGACTTTTGCAGTAGCGGATACGACTTATTCGTACCAAGTGCAAATTCAAGGTACGTGTCGCCAAGTTTCTCGGAGTGTGAATGTAGCTATTTTTGGTTTGCGTAAGCCCAATGATGAAACGGTTTGTCTTGGACAACGCTTACAATGGAATGTTGGACAACGTTATAATCGGGCAGGCGTGAGTTATGTGTGGAGTGCTTCTTCGGGTGCTGCTGGCATGAGTCAATTGGATGTAACCAATCCAAGTGCGGTTAAATTTTTATCTGCAACACCTGGTACGCATACTTATACAGTGCAATTGATTACCCCTGTTTGTACCTTATCGCAATCCTTTACGATTACCGTGACGACCGGTTTAGCACCTACTTATAGTTTGATTCCAAGTAAAAATATTTGTATTGGTACGCCTGTGACGATTGGTCCAACGAGTGTAACGGTAGGTACGAGTTTCAATTGGACAGCGCAAAGTGACCCTTACACGAATGCGACTCAAAATCCAACGGTGAATCCGCCTTCGACCTTGCGATATTACGTTTTATTGACAAGTGCCGTTTGTCCAACAGGGGTGCGGGATAGTGTGGATGTGAATGTTTTCCGTCCTGCCACTACCCTATTTCCAATGGACTCTTTTAGTCTATGTCAAAATGATTCCATTCGGTTCGGTGCTACGCCGCCTCAAACGGGCGTTTCCTTCCGATGGACACCAGCATTAGGTTTGGACAATGGGCGCGATACCTTGCCAAGTCCAATGGCGGCGGCTGCAAATGGGTTGAATACCTACCGCTTGACCGCAAGCACAGGTGGAGGCGTTTGTATCGTGACAAAAGATATTAAAGTTTATGGTAGAGATTATAAATTGGCTTTGCCCGATACGACTTTATTCTGTACGTCCTCCGATACATTGCGCATCAAAGCAAATCCATTGAATCCTGATACGTATCCATTGGCTTGGACATGGCGGAAAGTCGGCAGTCCAGTCGTATTGCGCGATACGCAAGTGAGCTTATTGCACCAACCGCGTTTTGCAACCCAATATATTGCAACATTGAATTTGAACGGTTGTCGCAAGACGGATACGACTTTGGTATTGGTGGATTCGTTGCCGTTTTATACAGCGATTGTCCGCGATTCTAATAAAACATCGTATTGTCAAGGTGAGATTATCATTTTGAAAACAACGCCTGCTTATGACCCGATTTTCTTTCCACGAATGACTTCTACATGGTCACCAGGACGTAACTTATTGACAGACAGTTCTTTATTTCAAATGGTGATTGTGGCAGATACGCCTTCTTTAAAATATTATCGGACGATTAAAAACGGTGGATGTTTGCGCAAAGACAGTGTACAAGTGACCGTAGAGCCGATTCCCGATATGAAAATCACGGGACCCACTTCAATTTGTCTTGGCGAAACCATTGATTTAGCGGCAACGCTCAATAAACCGATTCCAGCCGTAGATGTATTTGAATGGCGCGGTACTGGTACGAATAACCCGTCTGTTGGGCGACTTTTCTCTTATTTACCCACCGCAACAGGCTCTTACAAGTATCAATTGAAAGGAAAACCAACTTCGGGTTGTGCAGGATTGTTGGATTATACGGTATTGGTTAAACCTTATCCGTCGATTCAAAAACCAGCAGTACCCAATATTTGTCCGAATGGAAGCATTCTTTTAAATTCAACTTTCTTACCAGGTACGATATACAGTTGGACAGGACCGAGTTTTACATCCAGTTTGGCTCAGCCGACTGCTACACCAACCGTTGATAATGCGACTTATGTAGTCAATATGGATTTGGCAGGTTGTAAAAAAACGGATTCGGTCAAAGTGACGACAGCGCGAGCAACGTTAACCCTGTCTCCAGATGTCAGCATTTGCCAAAATACGAATACAACTTTGACCGCTACTGCGACAACCACCGTAGGTTCTGGCAGTTATTCATGGACTCCATCAGGTTCTTTGACGGGCGCGAATACAGCAACGCCTGTTGCTTCCCCTGCGGATACAACGACTTATTCATTGGTTTATACCTATGGACCAGGTTGTATTTTACCTGCTAAAACGGTGAAAGTCAGTGTGATACCGAATTTTACGGTTAAAATCGTGCCGCCACAAGATTCGTTTAATTTGAAATTAGTGAATGAAGGCGACCCAATTGCCTTCACCTCTGTCGTCACGGGCAATGCGCCAGGTGCAACGTATTCATGGGCAGAAAATGGAAAAGATATTGGTACGACGAATGCCATTTCTTCCAAATTGCTTGCTCCGAATAATGAATATGTCAATGGACAAGAGGCTTCAGGTTACAAATTGGTCGAATCAACCGTGAAAAATGGGGTGATGACGTACAAATTGACGGTGAAATCAACGAATGGCTGTTCTGCCACGAAAGAAGTGGCGGTTCGATTGAGACATCCGAGATTAGCCTATCCGAATGCGTTTACACCGAATGGCGATATCGTCAATGCCGGTTTCCGTTTGATTTTCTCTGGACTTGAATTTTTCAATCCGATGGATCAAAATCCGCGCTTATACAAGGGCAATATCCAAATCGTTTCAGTCGGCGTTTACAGCCGTTTGGGTGCGAAAGTATATGAAGAAACGAATGTAACGACTTTAAATACAACGAATTATGCAGGTTGGAATGGTAATTTAAATAATGAAGCGACGAAAGAATTACCGTCGGATTCGTACGTTTATATTATCAAAATCCTGTTGCCTGATGGCAGTACCAAAATGATTAGTGATGAAGTCGTGTTAGTCCGTTAATTGGAATAACTGAAATTAATTATATCAAAAAATGCTTGCGTCTGTAGTCTGAATAGGATTATTGGACGCAAGTTTTTTTTAATAATAAATCTCCAAAAATTTGCGTTCAATTGGTACATATCGGATTTCGTAGTCGGGAAATTTGTTATACACCCCTTCGCAAATCCATCTAATTTCAATTTTATATGAAAAGCATTCAAATTTTTATTTGTTTAATCTTTTTGGCAGGTAATGTAGTTGCGCAAAGCGATTCGACCGCCCATTTTCCCGTACAAGGGCTGTGCGGCATGTGCAAACAACGCATCGAAAGAGGCATTCTTGGCAAAGGCGTGAAATATGCCAATTGGAATGTGGATAGTAAAATCTTGACCGTCGTTTACAAAACTGCAAAAATCAATTTGCAGGGAGTGCATGAACGCGTAGCTGCGTTAGGTCACGATACCGAACTTGTAAAAGCAGATAACAAAGTGTATGATAAATTGCATGGCTGTTGCAAGTACCGCACTGAATGAATAAAGTAGTATAACGTTTGGAGGGTTTGAAACCCTCCAAACGTTATACTACTTATCACAAAATTTGCAAACAAACGGGAGTCATCACAACACTTTTTTGCCCTGTCGGTTTTAATAAACCATCGACTCCAATCGAAAAAGCAACAACATTATCCGAATTTTGATTGGCAACCAATAACCATTTTCCATCTTGCGTCAACATAAAATGGCGCGGAATCGCTCCTTGTGTCGATTCATTTCCAAGCAAAGTCAATTGCCCATTTGCTTCCATTTTGAAAATGGAAATAGAATTATGTCCCCGATTGGAACTATAAACAAATTTGCCATTAGGATGAACAGCGATTTCAGCCGTCGTATTTTGCCCTTTAAAATCCTTTGGTAAAGTGCTAATCGTTTGAATTTCAATGAGTTGTTTATCCATAGCGGCGGCATCATACGTGTAAGCATTAACCGTCGAATTTAATTCATTGATAACATAAGCAAATTTGCCATTAGGCGTAAGCGCGATATGTCTTGGCCCTGCCCCTGTTGCGGTGGAAACGCTTTTGCGATTGGTCAATTGTCCCTTGGGATTCAACTGATACGTAAAAACCTTATCCGCGCCTTTGTCCACCACCCAAACGGCACTTTGATTGGGCTGTACCACGATTTGATGCGCCCAAGCCTGCCCCGTACTATTGCGCTGCATGCTCAACGAATCGGTCAATCCGCCATCTGCTTTCACGCCATAACTCGCCACATTGCCCGTCGCGTAATTGGCAACGAATACGAATTGTCCTTTTTGATCCATCGAAATATGGCAAGGCGAATCTCCATAACTGGATACTTCATTGATTTTCAACAATTTACCTTGTTCCAATATTTTATAGGACACGATGGTTCCAAAATGATTTGCCCGCCTGTTGCCTGCTTCGGAGACCGCATATAAATATTTTTTATCAGGCGAAAGGGTCAAAAAAGAAGGATTTTCAATATCTTGTGTGGAATCAATGACCGTTAATGCACCATTAGTCGTGTCCATCCGACAGGTGTAAATGCCCGTTGCTTTTCCATTTACAAAACCCAAATTTTGGGTATAAGTACCCACGAAAACAAGGGGTTGTGCCGCTTTTTGCGTTGAAATGTTGGGTTTATTGGAACAGCTTGTGGCAATAAGGGATAGGAAAAATAGATATTTTTTCATTTGTAATAAATGGTTTTAAAAAAGAATCGAAAAAGATGCAATTTTAATTAAAATATCGCAATTCCACAAAAATAGAATGATGGTCTTAGGAGTCGGGAAATAAATTTCCCGACTACCAAATTTGTTATGCACCTTCTATTTTCAAAGGATAGTTGTATATTTGTACTTCATGAGATAACTCTTTTATTTATCACCCTCAAAATCAAGCTATTATGTTAGGAAGTTTGGATAATGAAGTCGTTTTTAAAAAAGCGTTTACGAATAAAGAGGTTTTAGAATCCTTCATTTTTGACGTTTTAGGATTACAATTGGATTTAGGTCCAATTGAAACGGAGAAAAAATTCACCCCCATTATTGGTTACATTGATTTTGAAATTGATGTGTTTGCCGAAACGAAGGATAAACGCATTGCGGTCGAATTGCAGCGAGCGCAATATGATTACAATTTTGACCGATTTATGCATTATTTGCAAATGTTGATTGCCGAGCAACAAAAAACGTCCAAAAAGTATAAAGTACCCCAAACGGTTTATATGATTGTGGTGATGACCTTACCCTACAAATTCGATAGTTTGACAGGCGAAGCGGTTAAAGAAGAAATGCTTATTACCCAATTTTGTACTAAAAATGGGGCAGGCAAACCCATTTCTATCTACGGGCATCAAATGACTTGCCTCAATCCCAATCATCCTGACCCGACTACGCCTGCTGTCGTTCGAGATTGGTTGGATTTATTCTATCAATCCATTCATACGCCAGAGCGTACAACCCTTAATTTGAATCATAAAGGCATCAAAAAAGCACATGATTTGATTGATTTTGAACACTTTACGCCGAAAGAATTGGCGGAGGCTAAAAATACAGAACAAGGCGAAGTCGTCAAAAGTATGTATAAAGAAGAAGGAAGAGCAGAGGGAAAAGCAGAGGGAAAAGCCGAAGGTTTAACGGAAGGGGAAGCGAAAGGCGTTTCAAAAGCAACCCAAAAAGGAATCCAAAAAGCATTGCGGCGGGGCAGATTATCCTTAGAGGAAATTGCAGAAGATTTTGAAGTCTCCATCGAATATGTGCGAGAGATTCAAGACATTCGAGCCTAATTTTTTTCAATGGTTGAATAAATAATTGAAATAAAAGAATCGACAAAAGGGAATACTTCCTAAAAGATTGATTTTCAATATCGTATAACGTTTGGAGGGTTTTAAACCCTCCAAACGTTTTGTCGGTTATTTACTCATGTTACGCAGTTGTATTTTGGAGGGCAAATATAATTTTGTTTTTCGGGAGAATCGGTTTCGGAAACCTTAAAGGTTTCCGAAACCTACGATTCTATCCACTGATCCTTTGTATATTTTTCGTATATTTTCCAATGCCAAGCAACTTTCATTGAGTATTAAGGTAGAAAAGCGGTGGATAAACGCGTTTCGGAGGTGCGTAGCACCGTAACATTGGTAGAAAAGCGGTGGATAAACGCGTTTCGGAGGTGCGTAGCACCGTAACATTGGTAGAAAAGCG
>JBDLWG010000441.1:0-3185 GCA_039804385.1 Bacteroidota bacterium | reverse complement strand
ATTTTATGAGTCGCCCTGTGGATGTCAAGCGTTTTGGGATGATTTACGCAGGTGCGCAAAAAAATCTGGGACCTGCGGGCGTGACGATGGTGATTATTCGCAAAGATTTATTGGGCAAAGTGGATAGAAAAATCCCTGTAATGTTGGATTATCGCACGTTCATCAAAGAAAAATCGTTGTATAACACGCCACCTGTTTTTCCGATTTATGTGTCGATGTTGACCATGAGATGGATTAAAGAAATGGGCGGTCTGACCGCGATGGCGAAACATAATGAAATGAAAGCCAACATTTTATACAAAGAAATTGATGCGAATCCATTATTCAAAGGCAATGTTGCAGTGCAAGATAGGTCGTTGATGAACGTTTGTTTTACGATGCATGACCGCAGTTTAGAACCGAAATTTGCGGCGTTTGCAAAGGAAAATGGTTGTAATGGTTTGGAAGGACACCGTTCCGTAGGTGGTTTCCGAGCGTCGATTTACAATGCGATGCCGCCGTCAAGCATTCAATTTTTAGTAGATTTGATGCGCGAGTTCCGTAAAAAACAAGGTTAAAAAAAAATGAATCAGGAATGAATAAATTTTAGGAATTAAGGAAACCTTTATGCGGGTGAAGTTTAAAAAATGACAAAAAAGCATACATGCTAAAATATTGATTATCAATATAATATAACGTTTGGAGGGCTTCAAACCCTCCAAACGTTGTTGTCGATTATTTAAATTTTAACTACTTCTTTGGAAAAGAGTAGGTTTCGGAAACCTTGAAGGTTTCCGAAACCTATGCGGCAATTCCTACTATTCATTCATTCCTGATTTAAAATATTAATATACAAAAAATATGCAAACGATCCAAGTAAAATCTACGCCTTTAACGCAAAAACACCTTGCGTTAAAAGCAAAAATGGCGGCTTTTGCGGGTTACAATATGCCCATTTCTTATGCTGGCATTAAAGAAGAACATATATGTGTGCGTACGAATGTAGGCGTTTTCGACGTGTCGCACATGGGCGAATTTATCGTCAAAGGCATGGATGCGCTCGCTTTGGTGCAGCGCGTTACGTCCAATGATGCCTCGAAATTGGTTGCGGGCGGCATTCAATATGCGTGTTTGCCCAATGGAAAAGGTGGTATTGTGGATGATTTATTGGTTTATCGGTTGGCGGACGATATGTGTGCCGCAGGCGAACAAGCCTTTATGTTGGTGGTGAACGCTTCCAATATTGAAAAAGATTGGAGTTGGATAATGTCCCATGCTGCTGATTTTGAAGTGACGATGCAAGATATTTCTGAAAAAACGGGTTTGCTTGCCCTCCAAGGTCCGAATGCCACCAAAGTATTAGAAAAATTAACATCTGTAAAAGTAGGTGATTTAAAGTATTACACCTTTGCAAAAGGCAAAGTAGCTGGTTTGGATAATGTGTTGATTTCTGCAACGGGTTACACAGGCGCGGGCGGCTACGAGTTGTATGCACGCAATAGTCAAATGGAAAAATTGTGGGATGCTCTTTTTGAAGCAGGGAAGGAGTTCAATATTCAACCGATTGGCTTGGGTGCGCGGGATACGTTGCGTTTGGAAAAAGGGTATTGCCTTTACGGGAATGATATTGATGACACCACTTCGCCGATAGAAGCGGGTTTGGGTTGGATTACAAAACTCAAAAAAGGTGATTTTATCAATGCTGATTTGTTTAGAAATCAAGTTAAAAATGGTGTTGCAAAGAAATTGGTTGGTTTTGAGTTATCAGACCGCCGTGTGCCGCGCCATGATCATTTGATTGAAAATGAGGCGGGCGAAGTCATTGGCAAAGTCACTTCTGGAACGCAATCGCCCACTTTGAATAAACCAATTGGAATGGGTTATGTATCAACGAGTTACACAGCAGTTGGAAGTGATATATGGATTCAAATGGGTGGTGGAAAACGATTTGCTGCGAAAGTGGTGAAATTACCTTTTTTGAATTAAGAAAATAGGATGAACTAAAAATGGTTTTACAAATTGAACCAGTTTCGGAAAATTTTCAATTTTCCGAAACTGGTTCAAAAGGGGTCACGCCTAAGTTTCGGAAAATTGGAAATTTTCCGAAACTTAGTTAGAAATAATAATTCAAAATTTAAAACTCAAGCCTATGATAGAGGAAAGACTATTATACGAATTATTCTTAACGACTGTAAATTCGTTAAAAAAGCTCCTTTTTTTATCAATAGGCAGTCTCGCATGCAGGATTCCCGTCCAACCCAAAGTCCATTGATTGAAAATTTCAGGACTTGCGCCATACGCATACCGCAAAGTTGTCCCCAATAGCACATTAAATGCTCCGCGTCTGTTGTGCCAATGATAGCCTGCCGCCGCATCCAACGCATTTTGAGTTATATGTTGGGTTTTTGAAATGGATTGCCAATTGGAATAACCCACCTGCATCGCCACATGTTGAATTTCAGACATATATTGAAAACCATATTTCAATGCCGAAAAATCAGGTATAGCACCTTGTTGTTGGATTAAATCCCCGTATCCAATCCCAAAAGCGATGGATTTTTGATGTTTTTGCGCCCAACTAAGGGTTGAAACGCTTAAAAGGAGCAAAAATGCTAAAAGTTGTTTTGTCATGTTGATTCCTGTTTTAATTTAAATGATGATTTTAGAGGTCGATTTTTGCTTAGTCCATGACAAAAAGGGTGATAGATGTACGGATTCAACAGATTTTCACCCGATTTTCACGGATTTTACCTTCCAACCAATCCACATCTAAAAATTGCTTACATTTGTGTCAAAATATAACTCAACATGTATAGAATCTATTGTATATTAGGTAGTTTTTATGTCCATTTAACGTTTCTCCATGCGCAAACGTTGACAACTTCCAATTTGCCTATCGTCTTAATCAATACGAATGGGCAAACGATTCTGGACGAACCGAAAATCACGGCTCGTATGAGTATTATTTATAATGGAGTCGGGCTCACCAATGCCGTAACCGATGCCGTGCATTTCAAAAGCACGATTGGGATTGAAATGCGCGGCAGTACTTCGCAATCCATTTCTGCTAAAAAACCATATAGTATCGAACTCCGCGATTCGGCAACCAATCTGGAACGCCAAGACCGTATTTTAGGCATGTCGAAAGAAAGTGATTGGTCGTTAATCGCCCCGTATTCGGATAAATCGTTGATTCGGGACGCGCT
>JBDLWG010000440.1:0-8005 GCA_039804385.1 Bacteroidota bacterium | reverse complement strand
CCTTTTGTGAATTTTTCAACAATCGTTGGAGAAGGTCTATCGGCAGGGTCGCCGCTTTCGCGGTATTTTTCCATGCCCACATGATAAGCTAAATCCACTCCTGTAAGGTCTAACAGTTGAAAAGGACCCATTGGATAGCCCAAACCATTTTTTACAGCCGTATCAATATCTTCGTAGGAAGCAACGCCCATATCAAGGAGTTTTAAGGCTTCCTGTCTTGTCGCTTGCAAAAAACGATTGACCAAAAAGCCATAGATTTCTTTATGCAGCAACACAGGCGTTTTGCCCATTTTTTGAGCAACTTTCATCACGGATTCAACCGTATCCACTGAAACATGCGCTCCTTGTACGACTTCAACCAATTTCATCACTAAGGATGGATTGAAAAAGTGCATATTACAAACCTTATCAGGTCGTAAAGTAGCATCTGCAATCTTGGAACTGACGATGTAAGAACTATTCGTCGCCAAAATCGTGTGCGCAGGGCATATTTTGTCTAACTCGGCAAAAAGCGTGCGTTTGATGTCTAATTTTTCAATAATCGCTTCAATCACAAGGTCTGCATTTTCGGCAGCCTCTTTCATGGAGGCGGTGAAAAGAAGGTTTTCTCGCGCTTGGTTTGCAGCAACTTCGGTCAATTTACCTTTCTGAACCCTTTCGTTTAAATAATTATCGGCAAACTGAATGGCTTTATTCAGGATGGCTGCATTGGTATCCGTACAACGTACTTGGAAACCAGCTAAGGCGGCGCACATGGCAATTTGATGTCCCATGTTGCCCGCACCGATGACAGCTATTTTATGTATTTCCATCTTTTTATTTTTGTTCTTTTAAAGGTTGATGCTGCCACCAGTTTGCTAATAACGAACCCGAAATCGTCATCCATGGCACCGAAATCGCCGAAGCCAAACCAACCGTTGCAATTTTGCCCATTTGCAAAGCAATACCAGAGGCAAGTCCACCATTTTGCATACCCACTTCCAATGAAATCGTCCGACAAGTCGCTTCATCAAGTCCCAACCATCGGCTGCTCCAATAGCCCAATAAATAACCTGTGGAGTGGTGAATCATAGAAGCAAGAAAGAGCAACGGACCGATGTTCAACAAATTATCGCGTCCAGCAGAAACAATGACGATTAACATCATCAAAATGCCTATCATAGAGATTATCGGCATGACCGCTTGTAGCCATTTGACACCATTGCGAATCAATTTATTGATAACCAAACCAATGACAACTGGTAAAATAATGATTTCAATAACATGTAACATCATTTTCATAAAATCCACTTCTACGAATTGCCCTGCAAGGATTTTCATCAAAAAAGGAGTCATAATGGGCGATATCAAGGTGGAAAGGGTGGCAATCGTGATAGACAAAGGCAAGTTGGCTTTCGCAATAAACGCCAAAACATTAGACGATACTCCACTTGGTACGGAGCCAATTAGGATAATGCCTGCGGCTATTTCGGGTGGAAACCCAAATCCTTTGGCTAAGGAAAAACCAAGTAGGGGCATAATGGTAAAATGACAAACCAACCCAATCAAAACGGCTTTTGGGGTTTTTATCACGCCTTCAAAATCTTTCAAACTCATCTCAGTCCCCATCGTAAACATAATCAATTGAATTAATGGAACGATGAGGCTTGTAAATTTGAAATCACCGATTTTTTGAAAATATTGAGGATAAAACATGCCCACTGTCACTGCCACAAAGATCCAAATCGTAAAAGCCATTTGCTTTATTTTGGGATTGCCAAGTCCCCCAATTGCCAAACAGACCAGTGAACCAATGACGAATGGTCCCATTGCACTGATACCCTTTCCAAAAAGCAGCGTTCCGATGGCTAAAAGCCCTAAAATGGCGGAACTACCAAGTAAGAATTTATATATTTTTTCCATGATGCTGTCGAAAATTGAGGTGATGGATGTACGGATTTCACGGATTTTCACGAGATTTTTACAGATTTGGGTTCAAAAAATCCGTAAAAATCCCGTGAAAATCCGTGAAATCCGTACATCCATCACCCACACAAAAATTGTCAAAGAACCTTTTTTAATCGCTTCGGAGTTAGGTAAGACCCAAATGAAGCATCTCCTTATTTTCTGTCTTTCCAAGCGCACTTTTACGACTCAGTTGTGCTGCACTTTTCCGAAGTTTATCGGTTACGTCCTGTTGTGTTGCTTGTTGTGTGCCGTCAATGCGGGCTAACATCGGAACGGTCAACGCAGCAACCGCAAACCCATTCATATCAAGAATCGGAAACGAAATAGCGTGTAATCCTGCATATTGATTGCTTTGAATGGAAGCAAAACCATGAGCAACAACTTCTTTCAAAACATGCTTAAAATGTTTCATTTCCATTGCGGATTGGTTCGGCAGGCTTTCCTGAATCCGCAAATCCATGATAACAGGGTCTTGAAACGCTACTAACACCAGACCTGATGCAGACGGTGCAACCGCAATTTCAGAACCTACGCGGGTCATAAAACCCAATCCATTCGGCGGTTGAATCGCTGCAATAACTGTTTGAACACCATTATTATACACCCTCAAATCGCAAGGAAATGAAATCGCTCTGGAGAGTTCCTCCATAATCGGCATTGCCTCCGTCAATAAGCGATAAGTCGGCGGGTGAAAATGCGACAATTGAAACAATTTGGAGGTCAGGGTATAAACATTCCCATAATGAGCCACATAATTCCTTTGCACCAAACAATTCAACATTCGATAAATTTCACCCAAATTGCGCCCAAGCCGCAAGGCTATTTCCTGTTGCGTGAGTCCATTTTCACATTGACAAAGGGCTTCTAAAATATCCAAACCTTTGTCCAATGCAGGGGCTGAATACACACTATTTTCTTCTTTATCTTTCATCTCACATGCCTATCTGATGTACTTCAATGATATTCCCATCTGGGTCGTGAAAGAATATTTGATACCAACCCGCCAATGCCCATTTGCCATAATCGGCATAAGGGATGCCTTGCGCTTCAAGGTTCTTTTTAAACCCTTCAATATCATCCGTCCGAAAACAGAAATGACCATTTTTGATTGGATTAATCCACTGTTTCATGCGAAAAGCGGTCTCATTGTCTTTCTTCGTGATGTGAAACTCTACTTGACCATCGCTCAAAAAGGCTACTTGACCATCATACCGATTGACAGTTTCCGCGCCTGTCAAACCATGTTCTTCGTCTTGAATGACGTTCAATCCGAAAAGAGATTGATAAAACTGAGATAATCTTGGCACATCTTCGGTGCAAAGATTCATGTGATGATATTTAAATTTCATAAGCCGAAATTAGAAAGTTAAAAAATATTTTTGCAAATATGAAAATAATATTTCAAATATGAAAACAATATTGTAATTTTGTTGAAAATTTTCTTAATATGCAAGTATCACTGGAAGCATTTCCAACAAAATCGAATGAAGTATGTAGTCTGACTATGGTTCGGCGTGTGGCAGCTATGTTGGATTTGGATACGCAAACCTACTCGAATGGTGATTTATTGCCAAAAGGTTGGCACTTTTTTATGCTGTCTGGCGCAACGCAAAAATCGGCATTGCGGTCTGATGGATTTCCGGGTTTAGGCGTGCCGATTCCAGACCTTGGATTGCCAAGATTGCTTTTAGGCGGCAGAACGGTGTCGTATCATGGGGCTATTGAAATCGGTTCGGTCGTGGAACGAACCAGTTTTGTTAAAAATATTACCGAAAAGACGACTTCATCGGGCAGAATGGCTATTGTCATCATCCAACATGAGTTGCGCCCTATTGCCGCAACCCATCCAGCGATTGTTGAAACGCAAACCTATATTTTATTGAGTGGAAAAAGTGTTCCAACGAAAGCTGAAAAAACGCTTGCTGAACCGATTCATGGGGGTTCTCAAAAACAATTTGTACCCGATGAAACCCTGCTGTTTCAATATTCTGCCTTAGGATTTAACTCTCATAAAATTCATTTGGATAGAGATTATGCCCAAAAGGTGGAAGGATTACCCGATTTGGTCGTGAATGGTGGTTTAGCAACCCTTTTATTAACCGAGTTTATGAGCAATGATTTAGGTTTGGAAATAACAGCAATAAAAGTAAAACATATTGCGCCGTTATTCTGTGGTCGTAACATGACGCTTTATACGGAGGACGCAACAACGGGGAAATTCAAAATATTGGATGACAATAAGGTTGTTGCTGTTGAAATGGAAGCCGTTTCCGCTTTGAAAAATTTTTGAAATAGGATGCTGATGATTGGAAAGATTACAAGGATTTTGGGCGTTTTTCAATTTATACTTTGCGATAGGATGGATGTACGGATTTCACGGATTCGCACCGATTGGTACGGATTAAAAAAAAAATCCGTACGAATCGGTGCGAATCCGTGAAATCCGTACATCCATCCTATCACAAAACCATCCACCCAAACCATTTATAATTTATCATTTCAAGTTATGAAATTTGAACCGCTAAAAGGGATTAAAATATTAGATTTAACCTCCGTAGTCGTTGGACCCGTAGCTACTTGGCGATTAGGGCAGTATGGGGCTGAAATTATTAAGGTTGAAAATCCTTCGGGCGACCTCATGCGCGGTCTTGGAGGCAGGTCTCCGACAGGACAACATTCAGGAACGTACCTGCACCTCAATCGTGGAAAGAAAAATATTTGCCTCGACCTCAAAAAGCAAGGTGGAAAGGAAATCTGTCAAAAATTGGTTGAATGGAGTGATGTCATCGTAGCCAATATGCGTCCTGATGCTTTGGCGCGTTTGGGATTAGATGCCGATTCGATTCAAAAACAGTATCCTGATAAAATCTATTGTTTGATAACAGGTTACGGCACGGATGGACCTTATTCGGGATTACCGACTTATGACAGCGTTTTACAAGGTGCATCGGGCATTGCAGGTTTGACGATGGCGCGTGATGGTAAGCCAACTTATGTGCCGATGCTGATTTGCGACCATGTAGTGGGCGAAATTACGGCAGGGGCGGTGATGGCTGCTTTGATGCAGCGTCAAAATACAGGACAAGGGGCAAGCATTGAAATACCGATGTTTGAGACGATGGCGGCTTTTGTCCTGCAAGAGCATTTAGCGCAACAGAGTTTTGACCCGTCTGTTGGTTCCGCAGGTGATCAACGCCTGTTGAGTCCCCATAACCAACCTGTAAAAACCCAAAATGGCTTTATTTCGGTCACAATCAATACAGATGCTCAAGTAAAAGCCTTTTTAAAAGTAACGGATAGAGGCAATTTGCTGACGGACACTCGGTTCACAACCATCGCAAATCGGGCAAAATATGTGAAAGAATGGTTTGAAATTAGAGGTGCGCCCTTAGAAAATAAAACAACTGAAGCATGGCTGACCCTTTTTAGAACAGCCGACCTTCCCGCAATGCCTTGTCATACGCTACAAACCTTAACGGAAGACCCTCATTTAAAAGCCGTTAAGCTCTTAGATTATGAAAATCACCCAACAGAAGGTCGCATTGCCGTTATCCGTTCTACGATACGCGTTAATGGCGATTATCCGTCGGTTCGCTCCACTGCGGTACCGAATGGTTGGGATACACCAGATTTACTCCACGATTTGGGTTATTCGACAACTCAAATAGACCATTTCATCACGCAAAATGCAGCCTATTGTTATGAAAAATAAAAAATACAATCTTCGCCTGTTAGAAAATAAAGTCTGTGTCATTATTGGTGCAGCATCGGTTCGCAGCATTGGTTATGCGACTGCAGCCCTTTTTGCGGCGCATGGTGCTAAATTAGTCCTATTAGATGTAGTGATGAATGAGCAAATTGCAGCCGATTTAACCATTTCCATCGCTCATGAAATCGGGCATACCCCTGAACTGATTGCGGTGAAATGTGATATTTGCAGTGCTGCCGATTGCGATAAAGCCATTCAAGCAGCGATTACTCAATTTGGCACGATTGACTGTTTAGTGAATTGTGCAGGGATTGTCAAAACGGGCGGCATGTTGTCTATTACGGAACAGGAATACGATACGATGCTGGACGTGAACCTTAAAGGCACTTTTAATATTTGTAAAAGTGCTTTGAAGATTTTTACAACAAAGCAATCGGGTGTGATTGTCAATTTGGCATCCTTAGCGGCGCAACGAGGCGGTGGATTGGTCGGCGGTGCTCACTATGCAGCTTCAAAAGGAGGCGTTATCAGCCTAACCCGTTCCATAGCCCGAGAATTTGCCCCATTTGGGATTCGGGCCAATGTCATTTGCCCAGCCATGATAGAAACGAATATGTTGGATGGACTTACAGCAGCACAATTAAAGGATGTTATTTCAACAATTCCTTTAAAACGGGTGGGTAAAGCAATCGAATTAGCTGGTTCATGCCTCTTTTTGGCTTCGGATCTTTCGGGTTTCACGACTGGAGCTACGATTGATGTGAATGGCGGCATTCATATTCATTAGTACCAAAGTCCCGAAGGGACGGTACTTTGGTAACGGTGCAAAGTGTCGTCCCTTCGGTACAGAGGTGCAGCATGTGTTACCCAATTGACATCCCCTTCGGGATTAAAAGGCGTATGTTTCGGAAACCTTTAAGTTGACGTAATTTAAGTTAATAAAACTATGCACTTAACTAATTAATGTGGTGCCGAAACATTACGGGCGCAATGAAGCAACCGTTTTTAAAAAATTAGCCAAATCAAACGATGTTTTGTTCATTGCTTATGACAAAACCTTAATTGATGAACATACCTTTTCTAAAACCAATAAATCCGATTTTGCAAAAGCGATTCAAACTTTTATGAATAATGCAAAATCGTCGCATGCTGCAATTACGCCCAAGCAGTTAAAAAATGATGCTGCTATTGCCTTGATTGGAGTGCTTTTGTTGTCCATTCTTTTTCTGAGCCTTGTCAATTTACAAGAAGAAAATGGCAAAAAGTAGTTATGACAGGTGTATCACAAATTTCCCGACTACGAAACCTAAAACTTTTCATTCCCAAAATTTGTTCTGCCGTGAAATTAAAACTATGATTTTTTTATACCATTTTGGGATTTATCTGTATTATTTCGGTATTTGGGTAGCTTCTTTTTTCAACGAAAAAGCGCGACTCTGGCGGCAAGGACGGCAGCATTTATTCAAAAGCATTGAAAATCAAGCTATTATAAAAAAAAATAAAAATAGCAAAATCGTATGGATACACGTTGCATCGCTCGGCGAGTTTGAACAAGGGCGACCTTTAATAGAGCATTTAAAAAAAGAAACGGTTGAAAAATATCAAATTGTTTTAAGTTTTTTTTCGCCTTCTGGTTATGAATTGCGAAAAAATTACGCATTGGCTGATTTCGTGACGTATATGCCTTTGGATACCGCCGCCCATGCAAAGCGTTTTTTAGACGCAATCCAACCCGATATAGCAGTTTTTGTCAAATATGAATTTTGGTTTCACCATTTAAAGGAGTTGAAAAGTCGACAGATTCCAACGCTTTTAATTGCTGCTGTTTTTCGCCCTGACCAAATATTCTTTCGCTCGTATGGTGCTTTTTTTAGAAAATTATTGACCAATGATTATTTTAACCAAATTTTTGTTCAAGATAAAGCATCCTTAGCATTATTACAAAACATTGGTTGTCAACAAGTTGTGTTAGCAGGCGATACGCGCATCGACCGTGTAACTGCTATCGCAGCAACAGCTAAAACCTTTCCATTGATTCAACAATTCGTTGGAAATGATAATGCCTTGATTTGCGGCAGTACTTGGGCAGCCGATGAAACGTTGATTTTCAATTGGTTACAAAAAACAGGTTCCAATGTTTTCAAAAAAATCATTATTGCGCCCCATGAGATTGGCAAATCGCATATCCAAGATTTACAAAAAAGATTGCCTCCTAAAACCATTTTTTATTCTCAACTTGTTGATAATCAACCTATTGGTGATGCAATGATTTTAATTATTGATAATATTGGGATGTTATCCGCCTTGTATCGTTATGGGAAAGTGGCGTATATTGGCGGCGGTTTTGGC
>JBDLWG010000439.1:0-3893 GCA_039804385.1 Bacteroidota bacterium | reverse complement strand
CCGCCTTACCGATTCACCGAATTGAACACTCGAATCCAAAATGCAACGGGACAATTTTCCAATTTGCCGATACATCAAACCTATTCTTTTCAACTTTTGGATGCTTGTAACGGAGTCTATTGGGCGGAACGGTCTCGAATGTATGTGAGTCCAAGATGGGAACCGTGTCCGTTTACAGGCGATATTGATTTGATTAGTGGTTCTAATGCTTGGTTGACAGACCCAAATAGTTGGTTTCCAGTGACTTACACTTGTGAAAGTTGTATTCCAACTCGGACGATAGTAGATTCGGGCAATGGTTCTAATGCTCAATTAAGTCGGGTTCGATTTCAAAATATGCCTGCAGGTAATCATCATTTCAAGGTCGTTAATCATTGCGGCGAACGGCAGACTTTGGACGTTCAAACCGATACTGGAAGGCTCTTTATTGGCGCATGGCGGGATTGTAATGCACATCAAATTTGGGTGCAAAGTAGCAATGGACGTTTATTTATATTGAAAGATAAATTTGGTAACTTATTGGATTCCAATAGAATAGGTGTTTTTGCGGCACGTAATGCGGATACCGTTTTCGTGGAAGCGAGAGCGAGGGAATCGGGTTGTCGTAACAGTGCCAATTTAATGGTTCCGCCAGGTGTTTTAGAGATTTCCTATGATTTGGATTGTGAGGCGCGACTTTTGCGCGTGCAGAGTAACGGCGGACAATCTACCTTTTTTTTGAAGGACAAGTTTGGAAATCCATTAGATTCCAATAGATCGGGCGTTTTTCAGTTACCACGCCTTGATACTTTTAAGATTGAGGCGCGGAATTGGAGTTGTTTGAGCCGTGAGCAGTTTGTTTTTCCGCCAGACTCTACTCAAAAAGCAGACTTTTGTTTGACATTAAGTATGGTAAATAATCGTTATACATGGGATGTTGTTTTTTCGCCGCGTTGGTCGAATGGCGCGAGGCATAGTTACCGATTAAGAGGTGGACCCGATTCCATTAATCGGTATTACCGATTGGGGAGCGAAGGGCGTTTCAATGGTGTGCCGCCTGGAACGTACACATTGGATTTTGATTGTAATAATCAGCAAACCATCCTTTTGCCCGCGCCTGATACGATTTTTGAAGTGCGGATCGGTTATGGAATAGGGTGTCCGCCTGGGACCAGTACAAGTTTTTCGGTTCGAAGTTCGATAGATAGCGTTTGGCGCGAGTGGGCGCAGCGCAATCAAGTCCATTTTTGTTTGAACCCGCCGCAATTGCGTTATTTTTTGCGCGATTCTTTAGGTATTTCGGCGGGAACCAATACGAATGGCTCTTTTTCGGTGAATGCGCGGTATCGTTTGTACACGCTTTCGACCTATTTTTTAAATCGGTTGATGCGAACCGACACCATTCGGCTTCTATTTTACGAGAGACCGACGCTCCAAGCCACTTTTGAACCGATTTGTATCGGTGATTCGACCAGTACTATTGTTGTAAATGTTGTAAATGGGTTGCCAATGTACACTTTTAAAATCATTCAACCCGCCATTCCTTCACAACAAACTATTGCTTCCAATCAAACCACTTTTGCTCAATTGCCTTTCGGAACGTACACGATACGCGTCGAAGACCGTTGCCAAATCTCTGCAGACATCACAGGCAGTATCGCGCCGTTGACCGTGACATCGCATTATCGGCGGCAATGTCATAATCATTTAGTATTGAGAACCAATGAGTTACGTAATGCAACCTATCGTTGGACGAATCGGCACGGTGACAGCATTGGCAATACACCCATTTTGACCTTGCGGAACGCGTCAGTGGACAGTCAGACATATCATGTAACGATTTTTTGGAAAAATTGTCAATGGAGAAGTCGCGTTTACGTGCCGCGCAATGATTTACAAATCATTCAAAATCAAATAGATACAACGATTTGTGAAGAAGATTTTATAACGCTTAATGGTCATACGTATCCCAAAGCAGGTGTTTTTCGAGACACGTTTTTGAATCAAAATGGTTGTGATAGCGTGTTGATTTTGAATTTGCGGAAGCAAAATTGTAGTTATGAATTGCCGAATGCGTTTGCGCCAGAGATGGAATTTTTATATACGTTATATCCCAATCCGAAGGTTGCGCAGATTGAACAATTGACTATTTTTGATAGATGGGGCAATCAGATTTATCAATCCGAAGGTGCGTTTGTGAGTGGGCAGACCGGTTGGGACGGTACGTTTCAGGGGCAGCGCGTAGATGTGGGCGTTTTCGTGGCAGTTGCGCGGATTGTTTATAAAAATGGAACGCGGGCGATTTTGAAAACGGATTTGAATGTGCTTTATTGAGATGCTTTTAGGGATTCAAGAGGACTTTCGTAAAGTCCCTCCACAATAATGGACTTTACGAAAGTCCCCTTGAATCGTTAGGACTTTCGTAAAGTCCTCCACAATAATGGACTTTACGAAAGTCCCCCTTAATAGTCTGTTTTTAAAAAAATCATTATAATGAAAAAAATATTAATATTTTTACTATTGATAACCAATTACTTGCATGGACAAGATGTTGTTTTTTCTCAAATGCAACCCAATGCTGCGTTAATCAATCCAGCTTGGCAGGCGAATCGTTCGCACACGTATCCGCATCACGTATCGGCGCAATATCGCAATCAATGGAGTCCGATTTTAGGTTCGGGCGCGTATCGAAGTTTTGCGGCGGCGGCGGATGCCAATTGGAAACACGGACGCAATAATTATTGGGGCGGCGGCATTCAATTTTGTCAAGACCAAGCAGGAAAAGCTGATTTTAACCAAATGCAAGCCTCTATTTCGGGTTTGTATAGCAAAATGATGGTGAATCAAGGCGGTAAAAAAGGTTTATTTCATTATTTGAGTTTGGGAATGGGCGTTGGCATTCGGCAATACCGAGTGGATGAATCCAAATTACATTGGGTCGAACAATTTGGACAAACGGGGCTTTTCAACCCGAATTTACCTGCGCCACTCGTTTTGGACAATCCTAATAAAATCGTCGAAGAAGTGCATTTCGGGTTGCTGTGGCATGCGAATAATGCTCAAAATGAAGGTTTTGAAGGGGGATTGAGCCTTTTTCATCTCACAAAACCCAATTTAAGTTTGGTTTCGGGCGGCAATATGCCTTTGAATCGTCGGATGACGGTACATGGTAGTGCGTATCACGAGATTCGAGGCGGTGCCTTGCGATTGAAATATTATTTCAGTTGGTTGAAACAAGGTGCAGCTCAACAAATGGTTATCGGTTCGCAAATCGGGTTGCCTTTGCAAACGCAAACTTCTTTTTTGAATACAGGTTTGGCTTTTCGGAAAAGCGAAGGCGTGATTGGAGACGCGTTGATTGCAACCTTAAATCTTGATTTTCAAGCCTATACGATTGCAATTAATTATGATTGGAATCTTTCGAGTTTGAATAAAATCAATCTTTTTAATAATGCGATTGAAGGCAGTTTTGTCTATAAAATCAAAAAATAGGCGCACCAAAGTCATCGAGATTGCAACCCTATCCAGTACCCACAGAATGATTATTAGCATTGAAATGATTCTACAAATGTTGTGGTGCTACGCACCTTCCAATCGGATTGATACATCGTTTTTCTACAAATGTTGTGGTGCTACGCACCTTCCAATCGGATTGATACATCGTTTTTCTACAAATGTTGTGGTGCTACGCACCTTTTTGATTCTGTGGGTAGTGGATAGGATTGCAATCTCGACGACTTTTAATAGGGCATAAAACTATTTTCCTTTTCCCTTTAGCAAAACTAATAACGTATAAAACATTATTTTAAAATCCAATGCTAATGACATATTTTCAATATATAAAATATCAAATTTCAATCGTTGCACCATTTCCTCCACTGAGGACGCATAACCATATTTGACCATGCCCCAAG
>JBDLWG010000438.1:0-6716 GCA_039804385.1 Bacteroidota bacterium | reverse complement strand
TTGTTTCGAGTCAACTACTTAGCTTGGATAAGCAACTATTTTTTGGCATTCATTGCCCACAAAAATCAAACAAAAGCCTAAAACATTCGGGCGGTCAAATTTTTGACTTTTCATATACATTTGTAATTGATTCGTTCCTTGTTCAATGGTTGCATCGAAGACCGTGATATCCGAAGGATTCGCAGGTACAACAGGCGCAACTTTTACTTTTGCCGCTTTTCCCCGCTTGGGTTTTGCAGGAGCCGTTTGGGGTGGTTCGATGATTTTAAAGGTTCCATTCGCTTGTTTTTCAATGGTTTTTAAAGCATCTTCTTTTTTAATGTATTTTAATTCAATGACAATTTCGTAGGGAATCTGGACTTGGGGGATGCGTTCCAAGAAAATATCAGGATATTTGCCTTCGGATTCATATTCGCTACAAACGCGATACGTCTCATGAGGGTAGAGCAACCCAATCATCAACGTTTTTAAATGTTTTTCGCCATACGCGACTTTATCCCGATTGGAATGCGCTTTTTGCAACGCCAATCCAACGATTTGAGCAAACGCTTCCATCTTACCTTTAAAAACCAATTGTTTAATCGCTTCTCGAATCATCGGCAACAACCGCCCGCGCTCTAAACCTAACATTAACGCCGTAAAATATTCAAAATATAATTTTCGGATGACATAATTAGGCATTTTCAAGGTATAATCCATGCTGGAAACGGATTGAATGGTCATCATCCCCATATAAAAGAGCATGCTAAAGACATCATCCATCGTAAAACCTTTGTTCGGATTAAAACGCTCGGTGAGGATGGTGGTACATTCGCCCGTTTCTAAGAGTTGATTCAGATATTCAAAATGAGTTCGTTCTTCCACACCACTGGCTAAATTAAAAATAGACGCTATTTTTTGATAATCGGACGCAATATTTGCATCCAACATCTTGGTCGGATAGGCTTTTTTAGACTGATATTGATGTGCAAAGTACAAAACCATATCGGTATTGTACAAATGATGCGTTGTATTGGGGTCAAAACGATACCCGTCATACCAAAACCGTAATTCCGTGATATGGCTATCAATCGTATTTGCAAGAAAGCCGACTTGGAGCAAAATTGCTTTCACTTCCGACTCAATAAAACCCATCATATTGTGATAATTAATATCCAATGTAATATCACTCGCAATATTAAAACCACTTGTTAAACTATCCACCGTCACAGGCGCAACTCCTGTTATAAAAATGCGCGCAAAGCGTCCATCACTGCTTCCCGATTTTAGGACTTCATAAAATTTACGCACATACCCATTTTGGGAAACAATCGTTTGAAAATGATGGGGATGAAATGCCAATAATTCATTGGTAAATTGGTCATATTCATCTATCAAAACATATATTTTATGCTCTTCAAAAGCATTATTCTCATTTAAAGCCTCCAATAGTTCTGTTAAAACCTTAGATGGTATTTCCTGATTTTTAATGTTTTGGATTTGATATTCTTTAAAAAGATATTTATAAGCAGCCATAAAAGTACGCACTCCTGATTTGACCTTGCTTAAAAAGCTATCAAAAGTGTGTGCAATATTGTTGGTTTCAATACCACTAAAATCAAATTTGAGTATCAAATACTGATTGGCTAACGGCGTTGGCTGTTGACCAATGTACAAATGCCCAAACAATTGGTTGAATTTAGGAGCATATTCTTTACCATAATAACAGGCTAACATATTGATAAACAACGATTTACCAAAACGCCTTGGGCGAAGAAACATCACAAATTTAGCATGATTTTCTAATTGCTGAATATACTCCGTTCTATCTTGGTAAAAATAGCCCTCTGTAATTACAGCTTTGAAATCGGCATCGCCGTAAGGTATTCTTATCATTTTTCTGTTTTTAGTATGAAACGATTTATTTTAACCTTTTTGCTGGCTTCACAACAAATCAAGCTAATTAAAAGTTTAAAAGACCGTAAATGCTCTTGCTTTAAGTCCTAAAATTACGCCGTCAGAATGGAGGTAGAGGGCGCAAAAAATTTTAAAAATGATTTTTTTGCAAAAAAATCCTTTTTCAAATTTTTTGCGCCCTCTTGAAGGTCTTTTTCCCTACATATTACAGCAAATTACCCAGTTTGCGCAAACTATCCGCATTGTGCGCCGAAACAATCCGATACGTATAAGGTTGCGCGATTTTCAACGCCGAAACGGTGGGCGCGAATTGGTCATAACCTGCGGTCGGACACAACCAAATCACTTTATCAGCGCGTTGATGGATTTTTTGCATGGCTTTTTCCAACAGTTCGGGTGCGCCCGTGTCCCAGCCGTCACTCATAATCCAGACAATGGTTTGAGATTTTAAATGTTTTTCACTATAATTGTCGACAAAATCGCTCAAACAAGCTCCAATTTTAGTGCCGCCTGACCAATCTGTAACCGTTTCAGATAGTTTTATCAGCATTTTATCAAAATCATAAGCTGAAAATTGGGGTGTGATGTATTGCAAAGTCGTCCCAAAGGAAAACACTTCGACGCGCCGAAAAACTTGCCGAAAGGAGTACGCAAATTGTATCAAAAATCGACTATACAGGTCCATTGATTGACTCACATCGCAAAGTAAAACCAATTCAGACCGTCGTTTTTGCTTCCCTTTTCGGCATAAATGCAGCAAATCGCCTCCATTTAACACATTTCGCCGCAAAGAACGCCGCAAATCTAAGGCTCCGCGTTTATCAGGCAGGAAACGGCGGTTGTATCGGCGTGCCAATCGTTCTGCGATTTGGCGCAATACTTCTTCCAAATCGCGCAATTCATCATCTGTAATTTCGGCAAAATCTTTTTGCGTAAGTGCCGTTTGAGTACTATAAACGGCTTGCAAATTCGGTTTTTTATCGGAAGGCTGATTGCCAAAAAGCCAATCTTTGAGTTGATTAAATTTATCTTCAGGTTTGGGTTTCGGCTTTTTGGGGTTTTCGGAAGCGACTTTTTGCTCTTTACCGTCAATCATAGCGCGTCTATTTTCCATATATTGATTGAAAATTTCCTCAAAACGGGATTGTTCCATTGGATTTTTGGCAAAAATGGCTTTTAAAACCGCTTTAAAATCCGCTTCAGATTCAAGCGCGTGCGTGATGGCTAAGGCGTTTAAAGCATCCGCTTCTTCTTGGGGCGCGATGCGAAAATTGCCTTCCGTTCTAAAAAAACGAGCGATTTCGACGATATTGGCAGATAAGGTGGTATTTCGTTGCATGATGATTTTTTAGATGAACCGCGAGATTGGAAATAAATTTCCAAAAATAGGTTTAAATTTGCGCTAATCCTTAACCAATTGTGTTTGTTTTCAAAAATAATTAAAAAAAAAGCATGAAGTATTTTTGTACCTGTATTTTGGCAACTTCGATGGTATTGAATAGTTGCAATACGCAAAAAAAAACGGCTCCATCTGTGGAAATGAAACCTGAAATGCCGCCTCAATCGGCTCTAAAAGTGCAACAACCGCCTTTTTCGCATCCTACAACCCGCCAAGATGCGGCAATCGTGGATGATTATCATGGTACGAAAGTCGCTGACCCGTATCGTTGGTTGGAAGATGATAATTCGACGGAAACCAAAAATTGGGTGAAGGCGCAAAATGAAGTGACTTTTGCGTATTTGAAACAATTGCCTTTGCGCAATGAGTTGAAAAATCGCTTGGAAAAAATCTGGAATTATGAAAAATATGGCGCACCTTTCAAAGAAGGAGGCAAATATTATTTTTTCAAAAACAATGGGTTGCAAAATCAATCGGTTTTGTATCAACAAGATAATTTGAATGCGCCGCCAAGTGTTTTGCTCGACCCAAATACGCTTTCAAAAGAAGGTACAGCCGCTTTGGGCGGTTTGGAATTTAACAAAGAAGGAACTTTGATGGCCTATCAAATTGCCAAAGCGGGTTCGGATTGGCAAACCATTTATATACGAGATTTGCAAAAGAAAACGGATTTGCCTGATAAGATAGAGCGTGTTAAATTTTCTGGAATTGCTTGGTTGGGCAATGGTTTTTTTTACAGCCGTTATCCAGAACCTGCGAAAGGCAAAGAATTGAGCGCAAAAGTAGATTTTCACAGCGTTTATTTTCACGAATTGGGTACACCGCAAGAAAAAGATGTATTGGTTTATAATGATGTAACCAATCCAAATCGCATGCATGGCGTAGGCGTTTCGGAAGATAAAACATTTAGTTTTTTAAATGTCAGCGAATCAACGAGTGGTGAAGCCATTTATTTTCGCAAAAATGAGGGCAAATCGAAAGATTGGACTCCGATTGTGACGACTTTTGAACATGATTTTGCGGTTTTGGACCATGATGGCGATAGAATTTTGATTCGCACGAATAAAAATGCTTCTAATTATCGCTTGATTGCAGTGGATGCCAAAAATCCACAAGAAGCGAATTGGAAAAATGTCATTCCAGAAAGTGAGGACGTTTTGCAATCGGTCATTATTTTAAACAAAAAGTTAGTTGCAACTTATATGCACAATGCGTGTAGCAAAGTGAAAATTTTTGATTTACAAGGCAAATGGTTGGGCGAATTGGCATTGCCGGGCATTGGAACGGTAGGCAGTTTTAGTGGAAAACGCGATGAAAGTCAAGCATTTTATACTTTTTCAGCCTATACGCGCCCGAATACGATTTATGAATTAGACATGAATACCTTAAAATCAAAGGTTTTCAAAGCTCCAAAATTGGATTTTGATGCAGATGCGTATGAAACCAAGCAAGTTTGGTACGATAGCAAAGATGGTACGAAGGTTCCAATGTTTTTGACGTACAAAAAAGGGACTCCATTAAATGGTACGAATCCGACGTTATTGTATGGCTATGGAGGGTTTAATATCAGCCTCTTGCCTCAATTTGCTGTAACGCGGACGGTTTTTCTGGAAAAAGGAGGGATTCTGGCAGTGCCGAATTTGCGCGGTGGCGGCGAATTTGGAGAAAAATGGCATAAGGCAGGTACGAAAGAACGGAAGCAAAATGTTTTTAATGATTTCATTGCAGCCGCAGAATATTTGATTAAAAATAAGTACACATCCAAAGATTATTTGGCAATTGAAGGTGGTTCTAATGGTGGTTTGTTGGTTGGCGCGTGTATGACGCAGCGACCTGATTTATTTCGGGTTTGTTTTCCGCGAGTGGGCGTGTTGGATATGTTGCGTTATCATCGGTTTACGATAGGGCGCGCTTGGGCAACGGATTACGGTTTGAGTGAGGAAAAGGTTGATTTTCAATACCTTATGAAATATTCACCTTTGCATAATTTGAAAAAAATAGCTTATCCAGCAACGCTTGTGATGACAGCGGATCATGACGATAGGGTAGTGCCTGCACACTCGTTTAAGTACGCGGCGGCATTGCAAGCGCATCAACAAGGTAATAATCCGACCTTAATTCGCATTGAAACAGGAGCAGGACATGGTGCGGGCAAACCGACTTCTAAACTGATTGAAGAAGCGGCGGATATGTTGGCATTTATGTTTTTCAATATGGGCAAATAATGCAACACATCGTACACATAGGTTGCATAGAACACATAGAGGCATTGATTCAATAAATTCGTAATGCAATGAATATACATCTCCTAAGCCATTTGTGCCATAAACGTGCGTCAAGTTTCAAACTTGACGCACGTTATGCTCGAATTTATTTATAAATCATTTAGGAAATGTATAGAATAACCTATGTGTTTTATGCAATCTATGTTCACTATGTGTTAAAATGATAGACAATGTTATTTGATACCGCTTTTTTAAGTATTCGATTTTGGGACATTGCTGATATTTTAATTGTTGGCTATTTGATGTTTCAAATTTATAAATTATTGAAAGGTTCAGTGGCGTTCAACATTTTTGTTGGCGTGATATTGCTGTATGCGTTTTCGTGGTTGGTTCGGGCATTGAAAATGGAATTATTATCATTGATATTAGGACAATTTGTCAGTGTCGGGGTGATTGTGGTGGCGATTGTGTTTCAACCTGAGATTAGAAGATTTTTATTAGTGTTAGGGAATAGCACCTTAAAAAGTCGTTTAAATTTTTTGCATCGATTTACAAAAACCTCTGAATTACAAACGGTTGCGGTAGATTCTGAGTTGGAATCCTTGAAAGCTGCGATTCTATTGTTGAGTGCGCAACGCACAGGTGCCTTGATTGTATTGGCAAATAATCTTTCATTGACGCAATTTAGCAACTCGGGCGTTGTTTTGGATGCCGTTTTGACAAAAGCCCTACTTTTGAGCATTTTCAATAAAGAAAGTCCATTGCATGACGGCGCGGTGATTATCACAGATAATAAAATTCATGCAGCGAGTTGTATTTTGCCCGTTTCGGATAATCCTGAAATCCCGCAAGATATGGGCTTGCGACATCGAGCAGCAGTTGGTATTACAGAAAGTGTTAATGTGACAGCCATTATCGTTTCGGAAGAAACTGGTAAAATCGCTTTTGCCAATCGCGGAAGATTGCATATGGGCTTATCGAATGAATTGTTTGACAGCTTATTACGAGAACATTATAATTGAAAATTTACCTACAAAAAAAAGCGGCAATGGTCTTCATTGCCGCTTTTTCAACTGATTTAAAACCACTAAATTCTTTTATATTTGTATCGAATAATACCTTCTCTACCTTGATAATCAAGTATTAACGTATTATCATTTAATTCTGAATATTTTTGGATCATTTTATTGACTTGA
>JBDLWG010000437.1:0-6260 GCA_039804385.1 Bacteroidota bacterium | reverse complement strand
CCCAATTCAAGCGACAATTTTTTAAGCGTTTGACCCGATTGCTGCATCAGCCATTTGCCAACAGGCGTAGAACCCGTAAAAGAAATTTTGCGCACTAAACTATTGGAAGTCAATTCATTACCAACCACCGCAGGCGTAGAGGTCGTAATAATATTGATAACGCCTTTCGGAAATCCAGCTTGCTCGGCTAACGCAACCAATGCCAAAGCCGACAACGGTGTCGCCTCCGCAGGTTTGATAACCATAGTACAACCTGCCGCCAACGCAGCTGCCATTTTTCGCGCCAACATTGCATTGGGAAAATTCCAAGGCGTTATAATGCCCACCACTCCTATCGGCTGCTTGATGACCAAAATCCGTTTATCCGCATCCTGTCCTGGTATCGTATCGCCATAATTCCGACGCGCCTCCTCCGCAAACCACTCCATATAAGACGCACCATAAGCAATTTCGCCTTTTGCCTCTGCCAATGGTTTGCCTTGTTCCTGCGTGAGCAAGTGTGCTAAATCCGTTTGATTTTCCATCAATAAATGGAATAATTGTTTTAACAATCGAGCGCGTTCGCTCACTGTTGTTTTTTTCCAGAATGAAAATGCCTGATGTGCAGCCTCAATAGCCCGTTTTGTTTCCGCTTGACCCATATCTGGAACGTTGGTAATCAAGGTATTATCAAACGGATTGGTCACAGACATCGTTTTGCCACTATCGGCATCTAACCAAACCCCATTGATAAAGGCTTGTGTTTTAAATAACTTCGTATTAAACAAAAAATGTTTCATATAGATATGACTTTAAAAATTCGGTGTAAAAAACAAGTTTTTTTAGATTTTTTTTAAGAAACGTAGAAACTTTGTTAAAAAAAGCTACCTTTGCCCCGCTAAAAAAGATTTTCGTAATCCACATTGGTAAAACTTTAAAATTACAATGCCAGTTTATCTTCCAAAAGAAAAAGTTGAAGAAATCTTCAACACGTACGCAGGTAGCCCAACGAATACAGGCGATACACAAGGTCAAGTTGCTCTTTTCACATTCAGAATCGAGAAGTTGTCCGAACATTTGCAAACCAACAAAAAAGACCATGCTTGTCGTCGTCAATTGTTGACACTTGTAGGCAAGCGGAAGCGTCTTTTAACGTATTTGCAAAACAAAAATATTGCAGCTTATCGTGAATTAATTGCGAAATTACATATCCGTAAGTAAAATAGGCAGGTATAGCAAGTTTGGTAGCCGGGAAATTTATTTCCTGACTACCAAGCTTATTCAAAAATAGTCAACGGGAGCGGCAAACAGAGAGAGGGTAATCTCAAATTTAAAATCATTGGCTTTTTTTAACCCGTATGAAAAGCGTTTTGATTCCAAAATTCTTTCCCAATCTGACTCCAAGACGGTTGATTTTCAATCTGTTATGGATTTAAAATCGTCGTTGCCTTACTGCGACAAATGATAACACATACGCCCATACAAACCGATAGTTTCAACTCGAACAGAAACACCTTGCGATAGTCCTTTCGGCAAACAAGTTGTGTTGTAATTAAGTTGGTTGTCCTTAAAAGGAGTTATCATTTTCATCTGCATTAAGGCATTGTCGAAGCATTTTCTTTAAAAAATATCGTTTCCAACGGCTTTTTCAGACTGTTTTGGTTCGGCGGACGATATGCAAAAGTGATTAAAGCAATGGGAAAGCAAATTCCTATCAGTACTTCTTTTCATTTGCCTGATGGTCGAGAAGTGACTATCGAAACGGGCAAATTGGCAACCCAAGCAGATGGTTCTGTTTTGGTGCGCATGGGCAAAACCATGTTATTGGGCGTTGTCACGGCTTCACCAGAGGCGAGACCCGACCAAGATTTTTTTCCACTTTCAGTGGATTATCAAGAAAAATTTGCTGCTGCGGGACGGATTCCTGGTAATTTTTTCCGTCGGGAAACCAAATTATCGGATTATGAAGTCATCGTTTCTCGGTTGGTGGATCGGGCGATTCGCCCCCTTTTTCCAGAAAATTACAGAAATGACACGCAAATTATCGTTAATTTAATTTCTGGTGAAAAAGAAACGTTGTCTGATGCGTTTGTTGCATTAGCAGCTTCTTCAGCCTTGGCTGTTTCCAATATTCCATTCAATGGACCTATTTCAGAAGTCCGTGTAGCTCGGATAGAAGGTGTTTTCAAAGTCAATCCGACGCGTTCAGAAGTTGCAAAAGCAGATATCAACATCATTGTTGGTGCAACGATGCAAGATGTGACGATGGTAGAAGGGGAAGCGAATGAATGTGCTGAAAAAGATTTAATAGAAGCCATCAAAGTCGGACATGAAGCGATAAAAGTTCAGATTCAAGCACAATTAACGTTGGCGAAATTGGTTGGCAACCCTGAAAAAAGAGCGTTACCCGAATTGCCAAGTCATCCCGAATTGGAAACGCGTATCAAAGCATTGGCTTCTGAGCCTATCAGAACCGTAGCATTGAGTGCGTCTGCTAAAAATGACCGCAAAAGTGCTTTCAAAGCAATCGGCAAAACTGTAACCGAAACACTCGTTGCAGAATTTGGTGAAGAATTTATGACCAAAAATGCGCGTTTTGCAAAAGATTATTTTGATAAAGTTAAGAAAAACGTCATTCGTTTGGTGGTATTGAATGACGGTGCGCGTTTAGATGGTCGCCATTTGACAGAAGTACGTCCGATTTGGTCTGAAATTGAGTTTTTGCCTTCGGCACATGGTTCTGCGATTTTCAATCGCGGGGAGACTCAAGCGTTGATTTCTTTGACACTCGGAACGAAATTAGACGAGATGATGAATGATACAGCGATGGAAATGTCGTTTGAGAAATTTATTTTGCATTATAATTTCCCAGGGTTTTCAGTGGGTGAAGTCAAGCCACAACGCGCTCCAGCACGTAGAGAAGTAGGACATGCCAATTTAGCAGCACGTTCTTTGCGGAAAATTTTGCCAACGAATGCTTATACGATTCGGTTGGTTTCGGACATTTTGGAATCCAATGGTTCGTCTTCCATGGCGACTGTTTGTGCAGGTTCTTTGGCGTTGATGGATGGCGGGATTCAGATTCCTTGCCATGTGGCTGGTATTGCAATGGGTATGATTGCAGAAAATGGCAAAACAGCGATTTTATCAGACATTTTGGGCGACGAAGATGCTTTGGGCGATATGGATTTCAAAGTAACAGGTACAGAGAAAGGGATTTGTGGTTGCCAAATGGACATCAAAATCGATGGTTTGCCCTACGAAATGATGGAAAAAGCATTGATGCAAGCAAAAGAAGGTCGTCTTCATATTTTAAATGAAATGAATAAGACGATTTCTAAACCTGCGGATGATTTGAAACCACATGCACCGCGTGTTGCGGTAGTCATTATTGATAAAGAATTTATCGGTGCTATCATCGGGCCTGGCGGTAAAATCATTCAAGAAATGCAGCGCGAAACGGGTACGACGATTAATATTGAAGAAATTGACGGAAAAGGTCAAATTTCGGTTTTTGCTTCGGATAAAGCAAGTATTGATGCAGCCTTGGCACGCATTGGTCGAATTGTTTATATGCCGCAAGTGGGCGATGTAGAAGTGGGCATTGTGGAATCGGTGATGCCTTATGGTGTCTTTTTAGGTTTCAAAAGCAAAAGTGGTTTATTGCATGTGAGCGAAATGTCATGGAGTCGCATCGATAATGTCGAAGACGAATTTAAAGAAGGCGATGAAGTGCGTTTCAAAATCATTGATATTGATAAAAAAACAGGCAAATTGCGTTTGTCACGGAAAATTTTGTTGCCTCAACCTGCAAAAGGAGCAGGCGGTGATGATAATCAAGGCAGTGGCGACCGCAGACCGCCGCGCGATTTCGATGGCGGCAGAGATAACAATCGTAACCGTGATAATGATAGAGGCGGCGATAGAAGACCACCGCGTCGATTTTAAATTTTGGGTATCAACAACTTGCGACAAGTTATTGGTATAAACAACTTGCGGCAAGTTTAAACTTGCCGCAAGTTATACGCTAAAAAACAAAGGCTGTCCTTAAAAGACAGCCTTTGTTTTTTAAAATCAGTGAATTTTGGTTCAAAATAGAGATTAAATGTCAAAAAATTTTTTTGTTAAATACTTTTTTTCTAATTTTGAAACTGTTTTTCAACGGATTTTAAAAAAAAATATGCCTACAATGATTTTGATACCAAAATTCACAAAAGTGACTACTTGCGTCGTTTTATGCACAACACTTTGTTTCACTTCAAAAAGTACTGCTCAACTCTCGACCAAAGAGCCTGTTACCTCCGCAGATGCAGAATTAGCCCGCTTTTCCACTTTTTATATCAGTCCTGCAAGCCATCATTTCTTAGAAAATGACCCGAATCGAGAAAGTTTATGGCGTGATTTAAATCATTTATTCTTGACTAAAAATTATGATATTAAAAACAACACTTTTTGGGAGGAGGAAGATATGCGCAAATACAATTTATGGGCTTATGGTGATATTTTCAATGTTGAAAAAAGCAATCGAAAAGGCAAATCACAACATTTTTTACCCACAATTCAATTCATCGAAAAAGTAAAATCAGAACCTTTGACGTACCGATTAAAATTAAGTTTTATGGGACAGGAAGAAAATGGTTTTGCGTCTTTGCGCATGATTTACAATATTTTAGCCGTTAAAAAAGGTACGGAATTTCGTTTTAAACGAGCGATGTCGGAAGAAACATTGGATTGGGCTACCAATACGACTGGTTATACGCGTTTTTTTTATAATTGCAAACATGGTTTCGATTCAGATGGAGGCATTAAAACAGAACAATTGAATCAAATTATGGCAAAAAAATTTAATGTACAACCTGATTCATTACAATTCTTTGTGTGTTCCAATCCTGCGGAAATGTATCGTTTACGGGGTTTTGATTATTGTAATGAAATGTATGAAAAAACATTGGATGGACATTGTGAACCTGCTTGGAGTGCCATTTATTCGGTGAACAATTCGGAAGGTTATCCACGAGCTGTGGCGCAAAATTATCTTGGCAAATTGTATGGCGAAAAGATACATGATGTTTTTTATGAAGGTTACGCTTCTGTGATTGGTGGCTCCCAAGGTTTTCCTTTGGAATGGCATTTACATGAAATTAAACTTTTTATGGAGAAAAATCCTGAGAAAGATTTAGTTAAAATGATGTTTGCAGGAGACCGCATTGGAGAAAAAACAAATATGATGTATCATCTTGGCGGCTTAATTTGCCAATTGACCGAAACGCGAAAAGGCATAGACGGTTTGCGCATCTTATTTACGGCGGGCAAATCAGATGATGATTTTTTTAATGCGATTGAACAGATTTTTAATTTTAAACGCGATGTTTTAAATGAATATTTAAAACTCGAATTGCGTAATTTTTGAAACACATAGTTCACATAGGATGCATAGGACACATAGCGTTTTACTCTATGTGTCCTATGCATCCTATGTGAACTATGTGTTAAGCAATCGCCGCTTTGAAACGCGCATTGACTTCATCCCAATTAATAAGGTTGAAAAATGCCGTTACGTAATCAGGGCGACGATTTTGATAATGCAAATAATAGGCATGTTCCCAAACATCCAATCCTAAAACGGGCGTACCTTTTTTCTCCGCCACATCCATCAAAGGGTTATCTTGATTCGGCGTAGAGCTGATGAACAAATTTTTGCTCGCATCCACACTCAACCATGCCCAACCAGACCCAAATCGAGTCGCTGCTGCTGCTGCAAATTGCGTTTTAAAATTGTCATAACTACCAAACGCGCCATTAATCGCAAAAGCAATCTCGCCTTTGGGTGCGCCACCGCCTTTCGGAGACATAATATTCCAAAACATAGAGTGATTCCAATGCCCACCACCATTATTACGTACCGCAGGCGCGTATTTTGAAATATTTTTAACTAAATCATCCAATGTTTTGCCTGCCGCTTTGGGGTCCGCTTTCACGGCTGCATTCAAATTAGTGACATAGGCATTGTGATGTTTGCCATGATGGATTTCCATCGTTTTGGCATCCACATGAGGCTCTAACGCTGTGACAGCATAGGGGAGCGCAGGTAATTCAAAAGCCATATTTTTTGACGAATTAAGGTTTTTTAAATAAGGTTTCTGGCAACTCGCTAAAATTTTGATTATCAATAAGTTAGCAGGTAACGTTTTTATAAAAGATCGTCTTTTCATGGTTTAATAGTTGGGTTATGATTTTAATGATTGTTGTAACAAAAAAAGGGGATGCAAGTTGCGAAACAA
>JBDLWG010000436.1:0-6396 GCA_039804385.1 Bacteroidota bacterium | reverse complement strand
ATAAGAAAATATTATATCAAAAAGATACTTCTATTCTATTGATGGACAACCATTTGGAGAATCCCAAAGCAACTCATCCTGTTTGGGTTTGGTAAAATGTAATGAGTATAAACTGACAACTGCGAATAAGTAACAAAAGTCGATATATCACCGCCAAAAAGGGGAACTGCAAGCGATGATTTTGATTTTTAAGCCCCTTTCCATCGTAGGCATTACCATCCTCGCGCCCGATGATAGCCGTCGCAGCGATATCCAAAATCGGGTGACGATACCGAGTGCCAACCCGCCAGTTGTCCAACCAACGGTCGAAACGGCAGACGGGGCGAATGCGGTTCTGCCATCAGTGGAAATATTAGTCGTCGTGAAGGTCGCGGATTGGCGCACGGGCACGTACACCGTCCGAATGCGACACGGACTGTTGAAAGACGTGAAACGGTTTGTCGTGATTCATTGAGGTAAGTTGTTGATAATTAGTCGTTTAAAGGTCGTTGAGGTTGTAACCTCTACGACCTTGTTTATTACTTTTTGGTAAACTGATACGGTTCTGTTTCCACAAAATCATTGACTTTCAAGGTGAATCCTGTAATTTTCCCATTCGTCATTTGAAAAGGGATGGAATGAATCCCTAATATTTTATTGGAATAAAAACACAAAAACTGATGATTGCCTTGGGATTCCAAATGCCCAATTAAGTTGGGATGTTTGGAAAAATACATTTTTAAACGGTCATTGACACGTCGAATCGTCACTTCTCCATAGATGTCATGCGTGTAAACGCCCGTATAATCCTCAAATTTTAAAGCACTGGGTTGTTGCGTCTTCATGGCAGCAGCACATTTCAATCGCTCTTTCATAATCGCATCGGTTGTTGCTTTTTCGGCGATGGCGTATTTATCATATTGCAAATAATTGTAATCTCTAAAAGGCAAACCCATGTAATAATCCGTGATTTCATTTTTCAAAAGATGAAAAAGATTTTGATTATCTTGATTGGTTAACACAACAATTCCTAATTTTTCACTCGGCACTAAGACCACAGAGGTCAAAAAACCATCGACTCCACCCGTATGCGATATCATTTCTTTGCCATTATAATCTTCCATGACCCAGCCTAATCCATACAATTGATAATTTTGATTGACAAATTTATTTTTTTTCTTATTCATAATCGTTTGAGGCTGCCATGTTTCTTGAAGTACTGCGTTTGGAACGATTTGTTTGCCTTCCAAACGCCCACTATCCAATAACATCGTCACCCACCGCGACATATCTGAAATGGAGGCACTCATCGAAGCCGCCGAACCAAAATTATCAATCTGTGGATAATTCAAAGAATCCAAACGGGATTCTTGAATCGTATGTCCAAAAGCAGCATTCGCATTTTTGATAATCGAATCACAATGCGTGAATGTGCGTTTCATATTCAAAGGAATCAACAAGCGTTCTTGGATAAAATCATCCCAACTTTTGCCTGTAATCGTCGGAATCAACTCGCCTGCGGTCAAATAACCTGCATTGCAATAACCCCAAGTGGTTCTAAATGGGTATTTCGGACGGTGTTTTGCCAATAAACCCATGATTTCGGTTTTGCTCAAATTGGAATCCCAATGCGTAAAATCACCTTGAAACGTTTCCAATCCCAATCGGTGGCATAGCAAATCTCTAATAGTCACTTGTTCGGTAGCAGCAGCGTCGTATAGTTTGAATTGGGGCATCCAGCGCGTCACTTTGTCATCCAATTTCAACTTGTTTTCATGTTGTAACATTGCCAATGCCGTACTGGTAAACGCTTTCGTGCAAGAACCAATCATAAATAATGTATTTTCATCCACTTTTTCCCTGCCCCATTCCCATCGCCTGCCGTGTCCTTTCATATATACAATTTTCCCATTTTTGATAATGGCAACTGCCATACCGGGTACACGCCACATTTGCATCCCGCGTTCAATGTATTGGTCTAAACTGTCGGTTATAAACAAGGGGCTGCGACCTACCGTTTTCAAAGGTACTTGCGCCATGCCATGACACGCCAAAAGCATGGCGCAAAAAAAGAGCGTTGTTATTTTGTTCATGATTTTAAATTATATTTTGTTTATACAATAATTTTATCTTTGATGCCGCCGTAAATGTGTTCTTTCGCCGTATTCAAGAAGTCAAGTGGGAAACCTAATTCGATTTTGCTGACCATATCCAATTGTTCCATCTGTTTTTCGGGTAAAACAATGTTCAAACAGTGGAGCCAATCTTGCAATTGTTCCAATTTTCGCGCACCAATGAGTGGAACAATCCCTTGTTTGGTCACTTGTCGAACCCAAGCAATTGCTACTTGTGTAGGCGTGATGCCTAATTTGTCCGCAATTCGGACAACTTCTTTGGCAATGCGTTGATTGCGTTCACTGCGGCGGACGTTGTTTTCGGGAACGCGTCCTGTCTCTCCTTTCAAATATTTGCCTGTTAAAACCCCACTGCCCAAGGCTCCCCAAGGCGTAACGGTTAAATTTAAGGCTTTTGCCATCGGCAATAAATCGCGTTCAGGCGTGCGTTGAATCAAACTATATTCGATTTGCAAACCGATGAACGCCGTCCAACCGCGCAATTCTGCCATCATATTGGCGCGACTGACTATCCATGCGGGCGTATCCGAAATGCCAATGTAATGGACTTTGCCCTGCCGAATTAAATCGTCCAATCCGCGCAAAACTTCCTCAATCGGAGTCGTAAAATCCCATGCGTGCAACCATAACACATCAATTACGTCCGTATCCAACCGTTTTAAGCTGCTTTCGACCGAACGCATCATATTTTTACGATGATTGCCACAATAATTCGGGTCGCCTTTACCATCGTGCAACGTATATTTGGTGGCAACTACGAAATGGTCACGGTCTGTTTTAATAAATTCACCAACCATTTTTTCGCTCGTCCCTTCTGTATAACGATTGGCAGTGTCGATGAAATTGCCGCCTGCATTGGCATACGCATCGAAAATTTTCTGACTGGTTTCATGGTCACAACCCCAGCCCCATTCGGTGCCGAAAGTCATCGTACCAAGACAAAGTTCGCTGACGCGCAAACCACTATTTCCCAATAGTTTGTAATTCATAATCTGGCTTGTTTGAAGTTTAATGGTTGAGAATAATAAATATTCTAAACCATCGTTTTGAAATGCGGAGCAAGCTCCTGTGCATTTTTGAAATAGGATGCTGATGATTTCAACGATTAGAAGGATGTTTTTAGTTGAAAAACGCAATATACATTTCCTAAATGATTTGTAAATCCATTCATAACTTGCGTCAAGTTCTAAACTTGACGCAAGTTTATTTTCACAAATCGTTTAGGAGATGTATAGATAACTCAAAATATCCTTACAATCCTTAAAATCATCCGCATCCTATTTCAAAAATTTTCCAATTCGCAAGTCCTTAAAAATCATAGAAACGCCTTTCTGAATACAATATTTTATATTTTTTTTGAATCAAAAATACTTTTTTTCTAAAAAAATATTTATTTTTGCAGTCACAAAGAACTTACAAAACAAAAATAAAACAAATGCAATGAACATCATTATTCGTAGGGATTCAATAATTGATGATAGCATTGAGGAGCGATACAGGTAAAAAAGTGTCGCTTTTTTTTGTTTTAAAAATTAAGGTACTAAAAATTTAAACGTACCAAGCGTTCCTTGTGCTGCAATCGGACGCGCAAAATAGATGCCTTTGGGCAACTCATTCAGATTCAACGTATAATGATTTTCGCCTTCGCCAAAAGTACCGCCATTCGTTTTTTGAACCAATTGTCCTAAATGATTGACGATTTCAAAATTCAAATCTGCAATCGTTGATTTTAACGTAAAATCAAAGGTTAATTGATTGCCAACGGCTGGATTGGGATGCACATTTTGCACGGAACCAATGTGTAACTCATTGGTTTTCAAAGGCGTTGTTCCACAAACCAATCGTTGCAAAAAGGTAGTCGCTTTGTTGTAAAAAACAGCTGCTTGTGCGGCATAGGGACCTGTTGGAAGGTAAATATCGCCATGTCCGCCGCCTTGAACCGTGACTAAAACGCTCGGAATACCGACTTGTAGGGCTTGCGCATGCAGTTCACCACTCCCAAATCCATAAAACCGATAGACATTCGGCGCGTAACCATAAGGCACAACATCATCTGCTGTTCCATGAAAACTGACAAAAGGAGGGTCTCCCGCATCTAACCAACTCCGAAGCGAAAGCGCACCAGACATGTTCAAAACGCCTTTTACATCCGACCGATAGCCCGGATTGCCTGAATTACCTTCAAAACCACCTTGTGTTGCAATGGCAGCCCGCATATTAGCAGGAATGGCATCCGTAGAATCCAACATGCCTACCAATAATGCCGTAATCGCGCCTGCGGAAACGCCCCCTGCAATGATATTATTGGGGTCGATACGGAAGGTATTGGTGGTTGCTGCGTCTTTGCGTAAGAAACGAACGGATGCTTTCATGTCCTGCATCGCTTGCAAGATAGCAGGGATCATTTTCGCAGAATCTGGAAAACCTAAAATCCCTATCGAATAGAGCCGATAGTCGATTGCAACCGTTACATAACCTTTTTTAACAAAGGTTTTAGCTAAATCGTGCATGGTTTCTCGGGTTCCTCCCACGAAACCACCGCCAAATGCTAAGACAATTGTTGGGCGTTTGCTCAACGTATCGCCTTGTGGTTGGAAAACATCCATGTAAAGCGGATCCACTGTACCAAGCCAAGTCATATTTCTGCCATATTCGACAGTGGTTTGAGTGAAATTGGGAAATAAATCCAAAAAATAGCGGCGACCATCACAACCTAAAGCATTTTGAGCCGTCACTTGTTGCGTCAAGCAAATTGCCATTAAAAAGAGCGCGTGGAGCGTTTTTTTCATGTTGAAAATTTTCATAAAGGTTTAAAAAAAAGTTGTTAATCATTTCGTGCGAAGGCACTAAGATATAACCTCTTTTGGGCGTATAATGTTTTATTAAATCAGATGGTAATTGTTGTGATTTTTATAAATTACACGACAACTTTTTTACTTTTGCAGCAGTTTTGTATCTATTTAGTATCCAATCTTAAATTTTACATGAAATACATGATTCGTACCCTTACATGTTTGTTTTTAAGTATTTTTATAATTGCCCAAAGCGCGGCACAAACCACTTGGACAGGCGCAACAACAGGTGGCGTTTGGTCAACAGCGACCAATTGGAATACAGGCATGGTTCCTACTGCATCTGATTCGGTCGTTTTAAGCACGACAGGAACCGATACACTCTTGATTTCCGACCTTCCTGCTGCCATTAGTTTAGTCAAATTGAGGATTGCAGGCAGCACCAAAGTTAAATTTTGGGGTGCTACGACGGCTACAACGATTAATATTTCAGGTGGTGCAGGCACGGATGTAATCATTGACTCTTTGGCATCCCTTACATTTGCTTCGAGTAGTGCCGTCAGTACAGCAGGTTCGATTTTAATCAATCTTGCAACAGGTGCAACTGCTGAAATCGGCGGACGATTGCAATTTACGACGAATAATTCGACGAGTAGCAATGGACATCGCTTGCAAGGTTTGATTGCGAATGCCGTTACGTTTAAAAATGGTTCGACTTTTACGATGGGACCAGGCGCATCGGGTAGTCCATTTGGTGCAGGTACGGGTGCTTCTGCAGCTAATTCGGTTCTTTTTGACAATGGTTCAACCTTTGTTTTTAATGGTGGTTCCAATCCTTTTGTATTAGCTGCACCCAATGCGGTTACTATTTTTAATTCAAATAGTACTTTTAAAATTAATACATCTGGCACTTCGCTTACTCCTGCGTTAAGCGGACGGACTTATGGAAATGTGGAAGTAACGAATCCAGCTTATGCAGGTACGTCTGTTGGTGCAGGCGCATTCACGGTTACAGGCAATTTAACGGCAAGTGCAGGGGCGATTACATTGGGTTTATCAGGCGGTATTAATGTCAGAGGCAATATTACGGTAGCTCCAAATGCGAGTTTAACCTTTGGTTCGGGCGTGTTAGTCACTTTGAATGGCACTACGGAGCAAGTTTTGACGAATAATGGACGATTAACCTTTGTGGATTCTACCACGATTTTAAAATTGAATAATGCCGCAGGTGCGCGTTTGGCAACATCGATTCGGACACGGACTTTTACGTTGACAAATGGCTGTTTGACTTTAGATAATAATAATTTGAATGTATCGCATTATGTAAATGGTGGTTCTGCATTGAGCCACATTGTTACGAATGGAACAGGGGTTTTAAGACGGGAAGCAGTGGGCGCGACGGCTGCTCATTTTCCAGTAGGTGTATCGAAGTTGAGTTATGACCCGATTACGTTGGCAAATAGTGGAGTCGTGGATACTTTTTCAGTACG
>JBDLWG010000435.1:0-13308 GCA_039804385.1 Bacteroidota bacterium | reverse complement strand
CTGCCCCATGCGCCCATTGCCAATAGAGAAAACACTTTCAGAAATTTCGTTATATTCGGGTTTAAAACCCTCCTCAATGATACACCATTCATCCTGTTTAAGGTACTGTTTCATTTTTTTTTGAATCCTTGGTTGTGAGTTATTGTAAAAAATTCCCGCAGATTTCGGGGTGTTTCATTTTTAGGTTGCACTTTGAGATAGGACGGATGTACGGATTTCACGGATTTTACGGATTTGACGGATTTTCACAAGATGCTTACAGATTTCTTTGAATTTTAAACTTAAAATCCGTACGCATCATGCTTACAGATTTTTTTGAATTTTAAACTTAAAATCCGTACGCATCTTGTGAAAATCCGTGAAATCCGTGAAATCCGTGAAATCCGTACATCCATCCTATCCTAAAATGTACTACCCAAAAAAACCGTGTGCGAAATTTGCAGGAAAAAGAATATCATTTAGCTTATTATAAAGTTGCAACTTGTGCAACATTGGATTTTACGATTGGATTTTCGGGTTTCGACAGTGTAAAATAAAAAGTACTGCCTGATGAGCCATCCGACTCCACCCCAAGATGTCCACGATGCAATTGCACAATCTTTCGGCAAACGGAAAGCCCCATCCCATTACCCTCATAATTGACCTTATCTAAACGGGTAAAAATACTAAATATTTTTTTCTGGTATGCCGGCGCAATTCCAATCCCATTATCGATTACTAAAATCGTCCATTCCGTCTCATTTTCAATCAACCGAACTTGGATTTCGGGTAAAATATCTTTTTTACAAAATTTAATGGCATTGTCAAACAAACTTTGGAGTAATTGCTCTATATAAAACGAATAACAATAAATTTGCACAACTTCATTGTCGTAGTGAATACGAACTTTTTTTTCCAAAAAAGTATGTTTCAAACGCAAGACAGCTGCCCGAATTAAATTCGGCAAAGCAGCATATTCAAGGTCACGGTCTCGTTTTTCAATATTGATATACGTACTCAACTCATTCAATAAATTATTCATTCGTTCTGCATTAGAAGATACAAAATGCAAAAACTCCTGTCCACTTTTATCCAATTGGCTTTTATAACGGCGACTTAATAAGTTGCTGAAACTCACCACATTACGCAATGGTTCTTTCAAATCATGTACCGTTATGTACGCATATTCACGCAACTCTTCATTATTTTTTTGCAAATCCTCCATCAAAATTTTTAGCTCGCGCTGATACTCAACTGCCTGCGTCACATCAATCCCAAATCCAAATATAAATTTAAAAATACCTGCTTCATAATAAGGTTTGATAATGCGCAGCATATACACAACACTGCCATCTGCCTTGACATGCCGGTCAATCCACTCTTCCGTTTTTTTATCATTGGCACAATTCTGATAATTGACCCACCGTTTTTCAGCCATTATCGGATTTAAATTGCGATATTGACAATAATCAAAATCCGTTTTGCCAATCATCCAAGTCCTTAAAGCAGGATCTTTAAAGACTAATGGATTCACATATTGATAACGCCAATTTTGATCTATCACGACAAACTCAAAAGGCAATTGTTCAATCATCGTTTCATAGAAGCAAATACCAAAACCAACCGTATCTGAAATATGCTTGTGCATAAAACAAAGCAATTGTTCATTAGGCAACCCGACTATTTTGAGTTTCACATCTGTAAAACCGTGATTTTCCAACACCAATTGTGTGATAAACGTTGTTTCATTACCAGAAACAGCTATGGATGCAAGCTGCGTTTCCCAGCGCAAGCGATTGGCTTCCGATAAAAAATCAGTCCAAAAATAAGATTGACAGACCTTTTGATTCCATTGCAAAATGGTTTGGGCTTTATGATTGGCTTGTAAAATTTTGTAATCATTGGTAGAAATAATTAATAACGCATCCCCAGAACAACGTAAAAGAGATTGAATAAAAGGTTCTTCAAAGATCATGTTGGCGTTTCTCGTTGAAAATCAATAGCTAAATAGAGATTTTAAGTAAGACTATTGTTTCAAGAACAATGCCAGAAGTTTTCTTATTTCAAACTCCCCGCAGCCGAGCCTAAAGCATCCAAAACTTCCTCATAATCAATGTATTCAAACGATGGAATCACAATATGTGCCTCTTCCAATACATCATGATTTCCAACGCCGACGGTATAAAAGCCGCCTTTCAAAGCAGCTTCGACTCCTTTTTCAGCGTCTTCAAAGACGATGCAATGTTTGGGCAAAGCCCCAATCGCTTCGGCTCCTTTCAGAAAAACTTCGGGGTCTGGTTTGCTTTTGGTGGTTTCATTGCCATCAATGATGACATCGAACAAGGGTAACAAGCCAATCCGTCCTAAAATGAACTCAGCATTCTTGCTCGCAGAACCTAAAACGACTTTAATTTGTTTTTTCTTCAACCGTTTGATGAAACGATGCACCCCTGGTAAGATTTCATCTGAATTCATTTGCTGAATCGATTCCAGATACCAATCATTTTTTTGTTGCGCCAGCACCAGGATTTGCTCCTCTTCAATGGTTTTGCCCCCCCACTCCAATATCAATTGAAGGGATTCAATACGACTCACGCCTTTAAGTTTTTCGTTGTCTTCCTCCGAAAAGTCAAAACCCAATTGATTGGCGAGTCGCCGCCATGCTTTAAAATGGTATTTGGCGGTATCCACAATCACGCCATCCAAGTCGAAGATACACGCTTTAATTTTATTCATTGCCATCAGTAATCAAGTAACGGAAAGTGCTAAATACTGTAAAATAAGATTGATTCGCTTTGTAGGGTTTGAACCTTTAAAAAGCGCGTAAAGATAGAAAGGTCAATCCATTCTTGGATACTTTTCAACATCTTTTTTAGGAATATTACACCTTGATTTAGTAAATGTATTGTTATAAAAAACAATGTTTTATTAATAAGCATTTTTAAAAAATAAAAATTGGCTATGAGTAAAAGGGAACGTGCGTTAAGTTTGAAACTTGACGCACGTTTGTTGTACAAATGGCGTAGGAAATGTATATCACGCTTTTTTAAAAATATCACCTGATTCAAATTTATCATAAGTCGTTGGGCGATATTGTTGGAATAAAGCCATTAATTCAGCAGGTTCGCTTGCAAAAAGCGCATTGGCACGATAGGCAGGTTGCAAAAAACCATCTTCCGTCATTCGGTCTAACATCCGTCGCATATCGTCGTAATAACCATCCACATTCAAAAAGCCTACTGGAAATTTCCGACTGCCCAATATCGTTAAACTCAATACTTCTGCAATTTCTTCCAATGTACCATATCCGCCCGGCATGGCGATAAAACCATCGGATAGGTCAATCATTTTCGTCTTGCGGGTTGGCATATCGTCCACGATGATTAATTCTTGAATGCCGCGATGTTCCACTTCGATATTCATCAATAAGGTTGGAATCACGCCTGTAACTTCGCCGCCTGCTGCCAAAACCGTATCGGCAATTACGCCCATCAAGCCCACTCGACCTGCTCCATACACCAATCGAATGTTGTTTTGAGCCAATAATTTGCCTAATTCTGCTGCTTTTTCAGCATAAATCGGCTTCACGCCGTGCATTGAGCCGCAATAAACGGCAAGCGATTGGATTGTCATAAATTATTAATATTATAATTAAAATAAATATTTTCAAATAATTAAACCAGTTCAATAGATACAACCTTTGGAGGGTTTGAAACCCTCCAAAGGTTTGACTATCCATTTTTTACTTATCCAAAATTAAATAGTGGGCGCGATGCAAATGGTATGGACATTAAAATTAATCCAATAGCGATTGCGAACCATATAAAAGCGGTCTTGTGTGAACCTTGTTTTTTTGCCTTGATGCTACCGATTTGAGCTACTACAATCCCTATGATAATGCCTGTTTGATGTTCCAAACCCCAAAAGCGCAGGTTTTTATCCTTCATGGCAGTTCCCATATTTTGCATAAATCCTGCGGTTAATGGACTGACAAAGTACAATATCAGTCCTAAAACGAGTTGCAAATGCAAAAATCCCATGAATATTGCATTCATGCGTTTATCAGCATCTGTAAAAGGCAATTTTTTCTGCCATCCCGTAAAAGACCGAAAGAGTGCGATAGCTGCTGCAATTAATACTGCCCAGCGCAGCCAAGAATGAATAAGTAAAAGAATTGAATACATGTGTAATGTATAAGATGTTGGTTTAAAGAAATAAATTGAAAACGCTTCGGATTGCAAAGAAACGACTTTTTATAAAAAGCAACCCATTTTTCCTGAAAATAAAAAAAGCGAGACGCAATATCTCGCTTTAAACAAACGCTTTAAACCTTTATTTTCTAAAAACACATTACAAAATAGGATTACGCCGCTTGCGCGGGAATGCGGATATAAAAAGTCGTCCCCTCATTTTCGGCAGAGTCAAACCAAATTTTGCCATTGTATTTTTCAACAATGTTTTTACAAATGGTCAAACCAATACCTGTTCCTTCAAAGCGATTGCTTTTATTCAATTGTTGAAATAAAACAAAAACTTTATCCTCATACTCCTTTTTAATCCCAATCCCGTTATCAGCGATGCTTAATAGTACTGAACCTTGCTCCTCCCCTGCCTTAATCGTGACAATCGGCGGGCGGTCTTCTGTGAATTTGATGGCATTTCCAATCAAATTTTGAAATAATTGGGTCAAATGCAATCGATTCATCTGCAAACTGGGCATCTTATCAGGATACAAAATCGTTGCATTTTTATCTTCAATCGCGCTACTTAAATTCGCCGCAACATCCGCTATGACTTCTTCAGGACGTGTAATTTCCGCATCAGGTTGTTGCGCAAGCACCCGCGAAAAATCTAATAAATCCGTCAATAAGCTATACATGCGCTTCACGCCTGCGTTCACAAAACCCATATATTTAGACGCATCTCCGTCCAATTGTTTCCCATATTTAATCTGAATTAAACTAATATAACTGCCGATACTGCGCAACGGTTCTTTTAAATCATGCGCCGCGACATAAGCAAATTGTCGCAATAACTCATTCGTCTCCTCCAATTTTTGATACTGCCTTTGGATTTCTTCATTTTTCGCTTTCAATGCTTGAAAATTTTTCCCACGCAAGCGAATCGTATAAATCATAAAACCCAAAACCAGTGCAAATGCCAAGACACTACTCACCAAAATAAAGGTGTTTTCGCGCAACCGCATCTCTTTTTCACGTAATTGGAGCATTCTAATATCTTTTTCACGCTTTTCAGCGTCAAATTTCAATTCCATTTCCGCTGTTCTCCGAATTTTTTCTTCATTGAAAAGCGAGTCATTGAGTGTGTTAGAAGCCTGTAAATGCATTAAAGCCTGCCCATTTTGCCGTTTGCCTAACAAAATTAAAAACAATTGATAATTACACTTTTGCGCAATTTCTTTGTAAGCATATTGTTGGGCAACTTTCAAACTTTTTTCAAAAGCCAATTCGGATTCAAGCATTTTATTTTGTCGTTGATACAAATCGCCCATTTTAAAATATAAAATCGCAATATCTTTGCTCAAAAGAGACGGTTCATATTCCAAACATTCTAAAAACTTTTGTTCGGCTACATCAATTTGCTTTTGTTGCAAATACACATCTGCAATATTGATAAGCGTTTGTGCAATATACGATTTATAATGAATGGATTTATACACTTCCAAAGCCGATTCATGTTTGCGCAAAGCACCTTGAAAATCACCTTTGGTTGTCAGTATCAACCCAAATTTATTCAATTCACTGGCTAATTGTACCGAATCCGCAAAACGTTTAGAAGTACGGAGTCGTTCCATCCCAATTTTCTCAGCCTTTTCAATGTGCATCAAGGCTTTTTCAATATTCTTCGTTTTTAGATACGTTTCGCCAATATCACCATGTGAAATCATCATTCCAAAACCATCTTTCCGCGTCTCTGAAATCGACAAAGATTTGAATAAATAATCTAATGCTTTGTCATAATCACCTACGCTTTGGTGTAAAATCCCCAAATTATGATAGGTATCATCTATCATTTGTTGGTCACCGACTTTTTCGGCAAGTTCCAACGTTCGATTATGGAATTTATACGATTCATGATAATTACCGATTTTTTTATTCGTCAGAGCTATATCGGTAAAAATCGTCATTTTGGCACTATCGGCGGCTAAAGGGGATATTTTAACCATCATTTCAGCCGTCACTGCGGCTTGCTGATAGGCAATTAATGCTTCTTTAAATAAAATATTATCTTCATAGATAAATCCTAAGTCGCGGCGCGACTCGAAAATATCCCTCAGATTATTATTTTTTTGCGCTTTTTTAAGCGCGATTTCAACATAAGCGATGGCTTTGGGTAAATCTTGAAAAGAGTTACTATTCGCCAACCCTAAAATATCAAAATTGGACTTATTGACCGTTTCTTTTTCGAGTTCTCTCAAAACATCAGGCGATAACGCGTGAATTTGGGTTTCATTGAAAGGGGTTTGAGCATGCAATGAAAAAGCAAAAATCCATAAAATGGTTACGCTGAGGCAACATTTTGATATAAATCGCGTCGGAAACACCTGTGCGTTCGACATTCCCATAGTATGAAATAAAGGTGTAGCGTTTTATTAAAAAAAGTTGGTAGCTTTTCAAGTATAGGCAAGAATAAAGCCAACCCCTTTTTTCAACTCATTTTTGATTCAAATTTGCTAATTTTGATTCAAATTTTTAAAAAAAGGCGGATGAAAAGGGTCAAAAACCTTTTTCACCCGCCTTTGGGAAATTTTTTTAAAGGTTAGTTATTATCAAAAAAATAATAAAGGACCTTGCGCACCACCGTTCCTGGTCGTTCGCGGCGTTTATCATCTCGACAACCTCCTCCTTTAACAAGTTTTTGTTCTACTTCTGTGAGCACTTCTGCATTTGTTAGAAACAAATCGTTTAGAATTTCAGTTATTTTTTTCATCGAATGCTGGGTTTTGAAAACGGTTTGTGATGTAAATCATAGTAGTTATTTTGTGATTAGTCCGCATAAAGTTTAGCTTTATACCGACTTGTTTTGGATTAGCATGCCCACCTTCTAAGCAATTTGTCTTTTGTCACACCAGTTTAATGGGTGGAAACACCCCCACCAGGTCTTTCTGGGCGTTTGTTGTCATCCATTGCAGATACGCAACCATTTTGGATTTGTCCTGTTTGGTTTGGTGTTACTTGGTTATTAGTAGTAACCATTGGAATTGCGCCACCGCAAATCGTTTGCAATTGATTCTTAGATAATTGCTCTTGGTTTGAAAAAAAACTACGTAAGTTTCTGAGATTTCTCATAGGAATAATGGTTTTAATAATTTGTTAAGATACGTTTCGCTTATCGTGTACAAAACTATGCCACCCCTTTTTTTTTCTATGTACTTTTTACAGGAAGATATGACAGGCTATTATGCAAGTATAGTGTTTCTGCTTATTTTTAACTTTAAGTAGATGAATCTATTGATGTAAAAAGAGTGCGTAGATACCCTTAAACTTGTGAATCATTTGCGTATGCAACAATTGGCAGTACATGACAAAAAAGAAGTTGGGTTGATGAATGTACGGATTCAACGGATTTTCACCAGATTTTCACGGATTTTACCGTTCGTTCCAACTCCAAATCCGTGAAAATCCGTTGAATCCGTACATCCATCAGCCCATTTCAAATTTTGGCGTTTGTAAATCAATTCGAACATAACTTGCGTCAAGTTTCAAACTTGACGCAAGTTTATTTTACAAATCGTGTAGGAAATGTCTATTACTTTTTCGGCACGATTGTATCTAAATAGCTCACCACTGAACCGCCCCAAATGCCGATACCGCCTTGAATATTGCTTTTGACCCGCGTATAAGCCGAAAATGGACCTTGATTATTGGCATTGAACTCTAAGGTGCGCCAAAAATCATATTGCTCCCCATCAATATTCGACCATTTGACCGAAAGCGTATCGCCGCGCCGAAAAAGTCCCCTTGAAGCCTGCTCTCTATTGAACAAATTGAATAAAAAGTATTGTCCATCAATCAAGTCATCGGTATAAACCGATTGTCGTCCCGCTTTGTAAGGCTCGCCATTGATACCTACCATATATCGATAATAATTCAATTCATTGGCAATATCTCGGATATAAGCCCGCATTTGCACCATCGTATCATTTTGATTGGTACCAGGAGGTTTGATGAAATACGAACTATCAATTGGAATCCATTTTGGAATCGTTGTCACCGAAGTAACCGTTTTGCCGTCTTTTTTGATGGTCAACCAATAAGATTTTCCAATTTGCCCTTTCATCCGTTGCGTCAAATCCAGATAAAGGCAAACATTGAAATTGGATTGTACACTATCGAAATTAATTCCAAAAACGCCTGCTGCCCTGCGTTTCGTCACTGAATCCAGATTTTGCCAACAAAATTCGGTCAATTTAACCGAATCCGTTCCATTGGAAACGGTGACATCTGCCCCATTTACAAAAATATTATTGGTTGTAAACTCTTTTTGAAACGGTACAGCGCGGGTCAAAATCACATAAGGCGGTGTGACGCGATTGGCATCTTTTCCAATGCCCGCTTCAATATAACCTTCTACCACAATCTGGTCAGCATCATTGACAACTGTTGGCGTTAATTCTTTTTCACAAGCAATCATCGTCAACAAGATTCCGATAGCTCCTATATAATTGATTTTCATTGTTTTAATTTTTAAAATATATAGAATCGTTTGAATTAGGATTTTTAGGATGAATCGGATTATGTCAGGATTTTATATAAAATCCTGACATAATCCGATTCATCCCAAAAATCTTAATTCAAACCCTTTATTCCTGTTGTTTTGGTTTTTGTTGCCATTTAAAATTCCAAGTCACGGACGGAATCACGGGAAAAAGCGTCACTTGAAAAGCCGTTGCTTTAGCGGCACTCGTATTCACATCCGCTTTGACATTGTAATAAATGAAAAATGGATTGAAATTGTTATACGCATTATAAACGCCAAAACTCCAAGTCGAAGTAAATTTTTTCTTAGAATCAGGATTTCTCGCATACGTAAATCCTGCATCCAAACGATGATAGGAATTATACCGCGCACTATTACGTGCGCCATATTCGATATTCAATTGTTGATTGATTAAAAATAAATTCCGCAAGGGCGTATAATTATTACCTGTTGCATACACGAAATTGGTATTAAAATCCCACTTTTTGGACAATCGATAATTGGCAACCAACACAATATCATGCGTCCTATCATACACCGCAGGATAAACCGCCCCTTGATTAATGGTTGGAAAAATGCGTTCAGAACGCGCAATCGTGTAACCAATCCAACCATTCAAACGCCCTTTTGCCTTTTTAAGGAAAAATTCCGCACCATAAGCACGTCCTTTGCCATAAACAAACTCCGTTTCCACTTCTACAGAAGGCGATTGAACATAATTTTCGGGATAATCGATTTGATTCCACAAATCTTTGTAATAGATTTCAACGCTCGTTTCATACATATTGTCCTCAAAATTCCGAAAATACCCAAGCGCGTACTGAACACCGCGCTGTGGTTTCACGATTTCAGAACTCGGAACCCAAACATCGGTCGGCAATGTACTCGTCGAATTGCTGACCAAATGCACAAATTGATGCGTCAACGTGACTCCAAACTTTACAGATGAAGCGTCTGTAAGGCTGTATTTACCCGTCAAGCGCGGGTCTAAACGGGGATAACTTTTCACAATCTCTCCATCTGCATACGTTTTTCCCGTTTTCAACGAAACATAAGGTCCAATTTGTGCAAACCAAGAGGCGCGTAAACCATAACTTAAACTCAAATCATTGGTAATTTTATGGTCATCATTGATATAAATCGCCGTTTCATGAGCATATTTGGGTTTCAAATTATTGGTAAAAGTACCTTCTCCATTCGAAAAAGTAGCAATATTAGGCGACATCCGATGTCGAATATAATTGACCCCCATTTTGATATTGTGTTTGTAATTAGGGAAATATTCAAAATCAACTTTGCCATTCCAATCCCGCACCCCACTTGCCACTTTGAGTTGAAAAGCCTCTTGCCCACCTTGCACCGTAAAATCATAATTGTTATAAACGCCCGTAACATTCATAAACAATTTTTGATTGAAAACGTGATTCCAACGCAAAGTAGCAGTCGCATTGCCGTATGGAATATTGATTTTAAAACCCGTTTCCTTAGAATTGAAAACCAAAATATCCCTTCCAAAATAACCACTCAAATACAAACGGTCTTTATCCGAAAAAGTATAATTCACTTTTGTATTCAAATCATAAAAATAATAATTCGTTCCAGCAAATTTTGTTTTATCAATCGCAGGTTGAACCAAATCTAATAGGTAAGTTCGACGAGCCGAAACAATAAAAGAACTTTTATTTTTTTGGATGGGTCCTTCTGCCGTAAACCGAGACGCAATCAGCCCAATACCGCCCTCTGCCCCATAACTTTTATTATTACCTTCTTTCATCTGAATATCGACAACCGAAGAGAGTCGTCCGCCATAATTTGCAGGCATACCGCCTTTGATAAGCGTCGTATTTTTAACCGCATCTGCATTAAACACCGAAAAAAAACCTAACATATGTCCCGGATTATACACAGGGGCTTCATCCAAAAGAACTAAATTTTGGTCGGGGCCGCCGCCGCGCACGTAAAAACCAGAACTCCCCTCCCCTGCTGCCATGACTCCCGGCAAAAGTTGTAAGGCTTTTAAAATATCCGCTTCGCCCATCAAAGCAGGCATTTTTTTAATACTTTCAATGGGCAGCGTCACTGTACCCATTTCGGTACTTTGCACATGGTCATCTTTTGGTTTGGCAGTGACGACAACTTCTTTCATCACCACACCTTCGGATAAATCCACATTCAAGATTTTATCCACATCCAACATAATTTCTTGTTCGATATTTTTATAACCAACAGAAGACCAAACGATTGTATATTTACCTTTTGGTAATGTTAGGGAATAAAAACCATAATTATTGGAAACAGTGCCTTGGGAGCGATTGATTTGATTGTAAATATTCGTGCCGATGAGGGTTTCGCCCGTGTTTGCATCTTTCACATAGCCCGAAAGCGTATATTCTTGAGCCAAGCCCCAAGTAGCGCAAAGCAGCCATAATAGCAAAATTGAAAAAATGGATTTAGTCGAGTGCATTACAGAAATTTTTTTTGTATGAAAACTTCTTTATGACAATTTACAGCAAAAAATGTTCTGATAAGGCGCGAAAAGGAAGTTTATTTAGATTACATCTAAATAAACTGAGTTGCTCAACTTGGTTAATTCTTTTCATTCAAAATTTTTGATTGTGCCTGTTGCATAAACTGCATAATATGTTGCGTCCACTCGGTGCGATATTGTTGACAAGCTTTTTATCTGCAAAATGCGTAAATTTATACGCATGAAAAAAAGATACGATATTTATCAAAATAAAGATAACAATAGCGATTTTTAACCACTTTTTATTGTTAATTTTCATGCTTTTTATTCAATTTTTAAGGAGCCATCTTGTAAATCGGTGAAAAATTGTTCTGGATTTTGAAGAAATCGAAATGGATTAGAAATCTTGATTAAATGACCTACTTCGCTCATATTAGGATTAGCAATATTTCCTTTCGCATCCAAAAATAACCAGTCATAACGTTTGGCTAATTCAATCATTTGTTTCAAAAAAGTCAATGATTTGTCACGCAAATCCGCCCGAAACGAAAATTCTTCTATTTTTCCTGTTTGCTTGTTAACAATCAACTCAGCATCATTATCTATCACATTTCGCACATGGGTCTTCCAAGACACATATAAATCATCTGAATCATCATAGTCTTTGCATCTTTTTACATATTTATCTATTTGCTGAATGATTTCTGTTGGTTCTATCTCAATTAAATTCCAACAATTAGGAGCAGAAAAAGCTCCTTCTTCCATAGAATCTTTTGTTGGAATAGCATATTTCCTAAATCCGTCCGTATCTACGAATGCCCTAAACGTATCTGGGACGTTACCATATTTTTTGATAACCCCTTTTTTCGGAATTACAATGAGATGAAATTGCCAAACTGCCATTTTTTATTTTTTTGAAGTTCAAAAATCGTAATTTCGGATATGACATTCAATCGGACTTGCAACAAGTGATCTAATGCCTAATTAATATGCAACGTATGCCATATGTGTAATTAATTTTTAATCATCATTTAATAAATAATAATTCTCTGAAAATGATAAACAAACATGTACATTACCTATAATATCATATTTTAAACCATACATTGCCCGCATTTTCACAAAATTTTGTGAAAATGCGGGCAATGCGGAACCTTTTTTCTATGGGCATTATCAAAAAGCCAATCGCCCTGCTGCCCAATCCAAACCACTCCGTGCAATTTGGTACGCACTCCATAATTTAGCTAATTTTAATTGAGCTTCAAGATATTTGTTTTCACGGCTATTAATGAGAAAAAAAGAGCTTTCGCCCAATTCAAAACGCGTATTTTCTAATTGCAAAAGTTGTTGATAATTAGCGACCGTATTTCGATATACAATAATTTGATTATATAAAACATCGGTTTCATTCAAAAATTGTTGTAATTTATTTTGCAATTCCAATGATTTTTGCGTTTTCCCCAAGAGCGTATTTTCGATTTTCAGCGTTGCTAATTGGACATCGCCGCGTTCCGCACGAAATAAAGTGGAAGTACTAAACGTAATCCCCCATTTATAGTTGTCCGTAAAAACAGGATTCCAATTCAATCCATTGCCTAAAAAATGATATTGAAAATTCAATTTGGGTTTGAGTTTTTCCCGTTTGAGCCGCCTATCAATTTCCAATTGACTGAGTTTAATATCATAACCTTTCAAAATGGGATGATTCGCTGTTCCGTTTTGCATCCAAATCGTGCGGTCTGTCCCCAAAATCGGTGTATTTTCAAGATTTTCAGGCTGCCATTTTAGAATATTTGCGATCGGTTGTGTTTGGTTGTCCCACAAAAAATTCGATAATTTCAAATTGATTTCTTGCCATTCCAAAAGCCCATTATTGTATTCCAACATGCGGTCTTGCACTTGTATAAACGATTCCAACGTATCCATCGCCATACGGTCACCCAATTCAAAAGTTGTCTTGATAGCTATAAAACGTTCATTTGCAACCTTTAACGCATTCTCAAAAACACGCATTTGTTGATAATAAAAAGCCCATTTCCAATAAATTTGAGTGGCTTCAAACGCTAAATGATTCGTCGCATTATCGCGTTCGGTTTGATACCAACCTTGCGCTTGACGCGCTTTGAAAAGATTCGCACGCC
>JBDLWG010000434.1:0-6032 GCA_039804385.1 Bacteroidota bacterium | reverse complement strand
TTATAATAACTGATATTCATATCAAATGGATTCAAGAAGTTGCTTTTGAAAACGCGGTGATGACTAAATTTAGTTAAAAATAGTTTAAACTTGCCTCCTTTTTTTACGGAGTATCCTTTGTATTCGTCATAATCTTGTTATTTTCACCGCCAAAATTAGATTATGATGAATACTATTTGGAAAATAAGCCTGTTATCCCTATTGCTCAGTCAAACGTTTGGCGCAATAGCGCAACATCAAACGGAAACCGCGCCGATGCTCCGTGCCAAGTGGGGACAAGTCTATAAAGAGCCGACGAATAGCAATCTTTCTAAAATTATTGCGACGGACGGCGATGGTTTTTACGCGCTCCGCATGCACCGTGAAGGCATGCTTGGCGGCGGCAATATCAAACCAATTGTTGAATATTATGACAAAAACATGAAACTCATCCGCGAAAGAAGCCTTGATTTGGAATACAAAGGCAAAGACCGCGATTTCAAAGATGTCATCATGTTTGGGCGACAATTGTACCTTTTAAGCTATTTTTACAATGAAAAGCATGAAAAAACCTATCTTTTTGCCCAAAAAATACGCCATTCTAACCTGCAATTAGAATCAGAAGTCACCAAAATAGAGGAATGGAACGCTTCCAATAAAGACCATGCAGACCCATTTGGGTTTCATTTGTCACGAGATAGTTCTAAACTTTTAGTTTATACACATTCGCCTTTTGTCGAAACAGGTGATAAAGAGCAGTTTTCTTTCCATGTTTTCGCGCCTAATATCGTAGAAATGTGGTCAAAATCGGTTCGACTACCTTACAAAGACGAAAATTACGGTGTTGAGGAATATCAGGTTGATAATGAAGGGAATGTATATTTGCTTGGAATTGCATATATGGCAGGCGCGTCGAAATTGAAACGCGACGGCAAACCGACTTATTATTATTCCATTTTGTCTTATCAAAAAGACGCAGAAGCGCATCATGAGTTCAAACTCGAAAATAGGGATGTATTTATCACCGATTTGACATTTCGGATTGCGGATAATCATAATTTGATTTGCACAGGTTTTTATTCAGAAAAAGGCACTTTTAGTATGAAAGGCATCTATTTTTTGAATGTTGACCCGAAATCAAGAACCGTTGTCACTCAAAATTTGCAACCCTTAGATTTTAGTTTTTTAACCGCAAACCTATCGGAACGCAATAAAAAACTTGCCAAAGAAGCTTTTGTAAAAAATAATAAATCAAAAGAAGCAGAATTAGCCAATTATTCTTTGGATAAACTTATTTTACGTTCAGACGGCGGAGCGATTTTAGTCGCAGAACAATATTATGTGCAGCAAGTGATGCAAAATAATAATTATTCGATGTATCCGTATGCCAATTCGTATTACAATCGATATTATTATAACTCGCCTTATTATGGCTCGGCTTACAACAATCGTCGTCCAGATTATTATTACAATTATAATGATATAATCATTATCAATATTCGTCCGACAGGCGAGATTGAATGGTCTGCCCGCATTCCGAAATTGCAAGAATCAAGCAATGACCAAGGGATGTTTTCGTCATATGCCATGGCAGTCGCACAAGACAAATTTTATTTTGTGTATAACGAGCATCCGAAAAATTTAAATCCGCAAGCAGACCGCCGTTACACGACTTCGACAGATAGAGGTTCGTCCATCGTAGTGGTTTCGACAGTTCATAAAGATGGTTCTGTTAAAACAAGTCCTTTGCGTTCCGTCAATATGGAGAAAGGGCAAGAAGTGATGACCCGCCCAAAAGTCTGTCGGCAAATCAGCCGTTCTGAAATGGCAGTCTATGGGGAAGACGGTCGCAATTATCGATTTGCATCCTTATCATTAGAATAAATTTTTCTGTAGATTTAAAAAAAAATTGCGAAAAAAGGTTGTACAACTTGCGGCAAGTTTGAAACTTGCCGCAAGTTTTTTTTATAAATAATTGAAAATCAATTTTAAACAAACTTAAATTTATTTAAATGTCTAATCGACTCATTCCTTTTATTTTAGGACTCATTACATTGGCTGTGAATATTTCGATGCCACTTTTTCGCGTCTATGCGGCAAATGCAGGCTTCGGGAATGGAATGACGGCACTCGTTTTCGCCACTTATGTAACAGGAATGCTGCCTTGTTTTGTGTTTTTGGGTGGACTTTCAGATGTCGTTGGACGCAAAAAAGTATTAATTGCAAGTTTAATAGCTGCAATATTTTCTATTTTGATTATTACGATTTTTCCAAATGTATATGCCTTATTTTTTGCTCGTTTTTTTCAAGGCATTGGCTTAGGATTGAGCATGGGCGCAGGCACAGCCTACTTAACAGAAGTCTTACAATTACAAAATATCCCTGACGCACCCACTAAAGCCGCTAATGCAGCCTCTCTTTCAACGGCACTTGGCTTTGGCGGCGGCGCACTTATCACCACGATTGCGTTGCTCATCCATTTCACCGAAACGCCCTTTACGTATTATATTGCATTGATAATCAGCATCATAGGCTTGCTATTTAGTTTTAAATTACCCAATTTACCACCGATTGGAGGGACGATTATTCGCTTGCCATATTATCCAAAAGGTTCATTTGAAATCAATTTGGCTATCGGTATTTGTTGGGCAGTGGTGGGCGTAGTGATTGCCATCGTGCCGACCCAATTGGCAAAATTTCAATTAACTGCTTATGCAGGATTCTGTTTGGTGTTAATCAACTATACGGGCGCGTTTTTGCAACCTTTTATTAAAAATCGGGTTGACCCCATAACTTGTTTAAAAGTAGGCTTTTTTTTAATACCGATTGGGTTTGGAATCATGTATTTAGGTTGTGTTTATGGGATTTTAGGACTGATTTTATTGGGAACATCTTGCATCGGCGCGGCAGCTTATGGATTCACTTATTTGGGTGGCTTGGCATTGATTGCGAATTTGAGTGGGGTGCAACGCGCACGCGGCGTTGCAGGATTTATGTTCATTGGCTACCTTGGGTTTGGCGTTCCGAGCGTTTTTTTAGGATTTATGGCAGATAAGTTGGGCATTTTAGCGGCATTAGGTATCTTTGGCGCGATAATCACGATTTTAAGTGGATGGCTGTTTTACCAATTAAAATCATCACGCAAATAATTGATAATTAAAATTTTAAACATGAATGATAAATTCAAAGTATGGTTGAAGCGCGTTGGAATCGGCGGGTTTTTGTTTTTTTTGGGGAAAGGATTAGTTTGGTGTTACATTTTTTATTCGGCAGGCAAATGTGCTGCTCAATAATGTTTTAACTTAGATTTTTTGGATTGAATGGATAAGATGGATATGTTGAAAATAAATCCATCTTATCCATTCAATCCAAAAAATCCAACTTAAAACATTATTCACAATTTTTCACTTCCTTGCGTACTGCCCGTTCAATGATACGCGCAACATCCTCCATTCTAAATTTTCCAACAATTTGTAACAAAACCGTATCATCATCCGCTTCATGCACTAAAACCATAATATCTTGAATCAATCCATCATTTTCCCGCACCAATACGTTTATGCGTGACTTGGCATCTCGAACCGTTGCCAAATCTTCAAATTTATCATTGCGCAAGTCAAATAATAACGTTTGCACGGCACTAAAACGCTTTTTTCGAGCGTGTTCATCGTTTTTATCCGCACCTTCTTGGGGTTCTAAAACGTGAATTTTTAATTTGCGAATCCCATCAATAATCGGACGCAAATCAATACCTTCCAATTCATCGGTTTTTTCCGCCACCCGATAACCTGTACGCACGAACCAACCTGCAACCGTCAAATTTACTTTTTCCGACATGCCTGCGGTGCGGTGTGCTTCTATAAAATGGTCAACGCTTTGTGTTTGAGCAATGCTTAAAGCATTGACAATGAATAAATTAAGAATTATTAAAATGGCTTTCATTGTTGTGATTGTTTAAATTTATTTTTAAAACGGACTTCACTTTAAGAGGACTTACGTAAAGTCTCCCCACTTTAAGAAGACTTACGTAAAGTCTCCCCACTTTAAGAAGACTTACGTAAAGTCCCCCCACTTTAAGAGGACTTACGTAAAGTCTCTTATGCAAAATATTATTTTTTATTTAAATCTTTTAAATGCTCCATGCCTTTCACATCTAATTTATTTGCCAATTGAGAGATTTTATTCAAATCAATGTTTCCTACAAAACTGATTAAAACAAATTCCGTTTTGCCACCCACCAATAATAATAATTCTTTTATCAATCCTTTTGAATCTTCTTTGGTCAAAAAACGAATGTTTTCTTCTTTAGAACGTACCGTCATTAAGGTTTCATAATCCGTTGATTTAAAACGAGTTAGTGCATCTTTGTAATAAAAATTAGGATTATTAGCAGTCGTCAAAATGTGCAAACTTTTTAAATCCGCTAAAATATTTTTGATTTCTCGTGCATCAGGGTCATTCAAATCCAACCGCGCAATCATTTGAAACATTTTAGGGGTAATAATCACTTCCGTGAATTTTTCATCGCCTGTATAATCTTCAAAAAATTTTTGAATCCCATTTTGAGCTATCCCTTTCATCCAACAACAGAGGAACAAAAAAAGGCATAGTCCGAATCGTTTAAAAATATATTTTTTCATAATTAAATGATTTACAAATCAATACACAATATTATTTAATTTTATCTAAACTTGTTTTAATAAGGTGAATCCCTGCGGAACCTTCATCCGTTCCGCGTTTCATCTTGGAACTGACCAACATTAAAGCCGCTTTTGCTTTTAAATAGGCCTGTTCAGGCGTTTCTTCGGTATCATTTAAATCCAACTTATCCGTTTTATGAATCATTGCGATTGGATTTTCAATACCTATTTTTTGTTTATTAAACCACCAAAAACTGCCCGCAGCCAAGATTAAAATAGCAGCGATTCGCTTGATTTCCAATATTTTACGAAAATCATACTTAATTAATTTCGGTTGTTGTTTTTTGGATGGCAATACGATTTGTTTCTCTTGGGCAAAAAAAGCAAAGAGCGGTTGATATTTTTTCAATTCCTCCCCTACCCTATCGCTATTGAAATACGCAGACAAGGTACTTTCCTCTTCCAAAGAGGTTTCACCTTCAAAATATTTTTCAAGCAGGCTTTTTATTTTTTCAGCGTTCATTGATTATGAATTTTTTATAAATGATTATTTTTAAAATTTGTTTATTTCCAATAATTTTTCGCGCACCGTTTGACGCGCTCGAAATAAATTAATTTTCACTTGTGACATCGGCATTTCCAATTGTTCCACGATTTCGTCATAAGTCAATCCTTCGATGTCGCGTAAGTGCATCGTCATGCGTTGTTTTTCAGGTAATTGATTTAAAATCAATCGAATTTGTTGCATCATATCACCTTTTTCTGTTTGTTGATAAGGGCTTTCCGTTGGTGCGATGACTTGTCGTACATCGTCCAAATCCTCCGTACGCCGATGTTTAGAGCGCAATTTGTCTAAGGACAGGTTTTTTGCCAACGTCATACACCATGCTTCTGGATTTTTCAAATCATTGATTTCCAATGTTTTATTCCATAAACGAATGCGTATTTCTTGGACAATATCCTCTGCTTCCACCGAGTTGCCCGTGATGCGGAGCGAAAACCGATAGACTTTATCTTGTACATTTTGTATGACTTTTTCCCAATTCATTGTATCTAAGCGACGATTGGATATTTCAAAATGTTACAACAACAAAACGTTTTTTTTGAAAAAAGAAAGTAGGTGAGAATTTGTATCTTTGCGTTGGAATTAAATAGAATCAAGAATTAATACATAAAGCCCTATCACGCCGTCAAAGCTGGGGGTAGAGGGAGCAAAATTTTTTCAAAAATGATTTTTTTTGCAAAAAAATCATTTTTGAAAAAATTTTGCTCCCTCTTAAAGGTCTTTTTCCTTAATGCTTGATTCGGGAACCTTTTTTAATAGGAAATACCGATTTTTTTATAAATGAAATGCAGTAACCATGCTGGGCCGACCAATAAAAATTGAATATCTTCTAAAAAAGAAGGTTTTTT
>JBDLWG010000433.1:0-14529 GCA_039804385.1 Bacteroidota bacterium | reverse complement strand
AACATGCCTTTCACTGCTGCTTCCATGATCATGGTTGGCTTGCGCTCCAACATGTCTTCAGCAATGACTCTTTTTTGACCGCCCGGATAAAGCGAGTAACGAATGTACTCTTTTTGCTTCATTTTCTTGCCCGTGAAGACAGCCTTTTCCGCGTTAATTACGATTACATAATCGCCGGTATCGGAGTGCGGTGTAAAGGACGGCTTATTTTTGCCACGCAAAACACTGGCTATCTTGGAACTGATGCGACCAACATGCTCGCCCGCAACGTCCACGACATACCATTTAACTTCTGCGCTCTCCTTATTAACGGATACCGTTTTGTAGCTCAAAGTATTCACTTTTTGAACTTTTTGTTATATGAAAAAATAACAACAAGGCGATTTCGGATTGTGGATTTCGGATTTCGGAATGCACACCTATATATACATGTGCATTCCGCAATCCGAAATCCGCAATCCGAAATCCCCCGTTGTTTTGAAAAATCGCGCAAAGGTAGTTCTTTTTTTTGAACCCAGCAAAAAAATGGAAAAAAAAGAAGGTCTAAGTTCTATTTTTGGCAAATTTTGTGAAAATTGTAAAGAAAAAAGTCATTTGCTACACTTTATCAATACATTCCGTTTGGAATTAAAAAACAAAACGTGCGGCAAGTTGTAACTTGCTGCACGTTTTCCACCCATTTTTTTCGCCATTATCGGTTGATGAAATATTGAAAACCGACTTTCACCTTGGGTGAACGGTCCGTTTTAAAATTACCTGATGCTGAATTGAGATTGACCGAGCCTTGAACACTTACATTTTCAGCGATAAATCGGTTGAGTCCAATGCCCACTTCGAGACTATGATTCGGTTCTCGAATATGCCCAACCGTTAGATTATTTTGCAATACACCAAGTGTTGCTGCACCCCTGAGAAAGATCTGTGTTGTCGCTGAGACGGGTTGGTAATACCGCAATTCGGGTGAAATGGAGAACGCACTCTTATATTCTGGATTATGATAAAACGATAAATGGCTCATAATCAACCATTTATTCGTTAAAAAATAGCCAATAGATGGGTCTATTGCACTGTAATCAAAAGAACCCACCTCTTTTGTTGCAGTTAAGCCAATCGTTCTATTGCCTTTGCGCAAGTATTTGGCAGCTAAAATTTTAGTATCTTGTTTTTGGGTATTCAAAAATACTTTAATTCCAAATTTTGGATTAAAGGTTACTTTTCGCACCGCATAGGTAAATGCAAGTTCCCTTTCTAACCACTGATCCTTAATATAATTAAAATAATTGTAACTTATAGAGGCTTCTAAAGCAAGGTTTTAGGTTAAAAAATAATTCGCGCCCAGTGTATTTTTGACATTCAGATAAAAATGGTTTCGAATACTCGGAGCCTCTTCAAAACGGGAATAAGCCCATTCACTTTTATCCCAATTGCCGCCAATACTGAGTTCATAAAACGTTCCTAATTTGCTTTTCGGATTGAAATAGTAGCGCACAAACGGTGATACGTGATAATTTTGGCGACTGGCACCAGTCGTTCTGACTCCTAAAAAACGACGCTCCTCTATCCTTTGTTTGATGGCATCAAAACCAGCGTTTGCGCCCCATGCGAGTTTATCCGAAAGGAAATAGCCTACGGTCCCATGCAGATGCGCATTGTTTAAATCGGTTTTTAGGCTTACCCCAAAAGAATTGTCAGAACAAGTATTTTGATTGTAATGCAGCCCGCCATCTAAAATCCAAGAGCCTTTTTGAATTTGGGCAGTGTTGTGATTTAACAGATTGGTTATCAAACCAATCGTAATAAGTACTTTTTTCATGTGTAATGATTTAGTAGTGCTTTTTTAGAAAAATGAGTGTGGAAAAATGCTTAAATGTGTGATGGACGTACAAAGAAAGTGCCAAATACAGCGTCATAAGGAACCCTTAAATAATCGACAACAACGTTTGGAGGGTTTGAAACCCTCCAAACGTTATACTACAAAATGTTATACGACTCTTTTTTTCAAATAGTTTATCAAACAAACAGGTGTTTCTGCGTATTGTGAAAACTGCGAAATGGCTTGTGTATTGGTAATATGGTATTTGATAGGTCTCGTTATAAATTTTTTGGTCGTTTTTGAGTCATCAATAAAGGCGGTCAATATTTTTAACATAAAATCTAATTCAAATTTGCCTCTAAAAATCTTACCTTTATCTTGGCTTGAAAATGCTGCTTTTTTAGTTTCAACTATTTGATTATCAATGGGTAATGCTTCTGGATATTTTGCCCTAAGCAGGTTTATATCATAATTTTGGGAAATGCCTGTTAGCGCGATTTTAACAAATGGAAGCGGTGTGTCGCCTAAACTTACGCCCGTTTGCACCTTTGCAGCATGTCGCTGATCAATCAGGCAAGCATACCAAGCATTGAAAAGCGTTGCTGCTTCATGAAACTCTTTTTGTAAATGCGTGTAATGTTGAACACATAAATTGAAACTATCTTCTATTTCTGTAAACCCCAATTCGCTTTTTAAAATTTCGGCAAAAACTTTGGGATGCGTGTAAAAATTTTCAATCGCATAATAAGGTGTCTCATAAATGGTAGGATTCAAGATGGGTGGGTCAAAATCTTTATCTACAAAAAATGCTGTTTTGTACGCCTCTAATTCTTTATGAAACCCAATCAATTCATTGATTTTCAATACTTTACTTTTTCCAGAACAAGCAATTGGATAATAATTCCCATTAAAAAACATCCGAATCCTTGCAACATAGTAAGGGCTATCTTTGCCTTCAAAAAAGCAAAATAAACCCATTTTGCCTTGACTGATATGTTTATTAAAGGTTATAAAAGCCGTGTTCGCGGACTCTTCGCGCCGCCGAATCATATCTTCTACGTTCATGCTGCGTGTGGTTTTGATGGTTTAAAATAGACATTTAATCCAATAGCGTATTTTTCTAATTCGTTTTCAAAAATGAAAGGCGAATGCGTCACTGCCAATAGAAAATGGCATTTCCCAGATTTGACAATATCAGGCAATAAATTTTGTTGCCAATCAATCGCAAGAGACAGTTCTGGCTCATCAAACAAAACAATAAATCGACATTCCTCTGAAGCAAGATACACTTTTGAAAAAATAGAAATAATCTGTTTTTCACCTAATGATAGTTTAGCTAATTCTAATTTTTCACTACTTTTGTCTAATTGAACGTAAATTTCAATGCGACTCTCATCATAAATCACCTTCTTATTAACAAGGTATTTATTGCATACATCTCTAAACTGTTTAATAGATTGGTCTAAAACACGCTGCTGTTTGTAAATATCAATTAATTTTTGCAAAAAATACAATAAATATTTATCTTTTTCTTGAATTTCTTTATTAGAAACCATTTTTTGAATAATATCTTTGTGCGCTGTGGGAAGTTGATTGCCGACTCGTGCTAAAATAATCTCTATATCTTTTTGAGTGATTGTATGTAAAAAAAGGGTATCAATTATGGGAAAGCCTTTGATTAATTGACTTAAAATTTCATTTGAAATTTTAGCAAAGCCTTCTTTGGACAACTTATCTATATTTTGAGCTATTTCTGCAAAACGCTTTTGTACGTCATCCATGTCAAAATGGATTAAGGAACTACTATCATGGTTAATATCAAACTTTTCTTCATTATAACGCAGTCCTTTAAAATCTTCTTCTATACGTCGATAAGTAGGAAAATATAAAATTTCGTAATCTGACAAATGAACATCAATCATTTTTTGTTTTTTTATCAAATCTTCATCTAACAAATCTGCTTGTTCATTCATTGCCCATAATTTCATTGCTTCTTCAATCATCATAGATGTTAAATGGGTTGTTTCTATGATTTTGCGCGATAATGGATTGATACGCAATGCAAATGCAACGTCTTTTGCATTGTTTACAATCGTATATAATTGAAGAAACTGTGTAAAACCAGTTACTTGCAGAACATTTTTAACTAATGGATTATCAATTGCTTTCTTTTTTCGATTCGAGTTATTAATATTAACTTTTGTATTATCACCAAATTCAATTGTAATTGAATCAAATACATATTCAACTAATTTATTAAATCTTTTAGAAAGTGTATAGTATAAAATATTTAAAACTTGTGTTTTACCAAGCCCATTGACACCAATTAAGATTTTGGCAGTACCCTCAAATGGAATCATCACATCTGTTGTTCCAAAGAGTTTCTTGATAGAAAATGATTTTAAAATCCGATGTTTGTTATTCATATCCATAATGGTTTATATTTATTTTTTGAATTAGGGATACCCTGTTTGGTTAATGGATGTACGGATTTAACGGATTTTCACCGATTGGTACGGATTTTTACCTTTATTTCCAACTAAAAAATCCTTACCAATCGGTGAAGATCCGTTAAATCCGTACATCCATCACCCAAACAGAGTATCCTTGATTCAAAAAATAGCAATTATAAAAGAATCGTCTCCAATTTCATGCCTCTTGAACCTTTGATTAAAACACAAGTTGTTACATCTAATTTCATTTGTTGAAACCAATTTTTAGCGGCAAGCGTTGTTTCAAAATGAGCATCCAGTGCCGTATGCACCTTTCCAAATTCGGAACCAACGGTTATAACTTTTTGAAAATCAAAGGATTGTGCTAATTTTAAAATTACTTCATGTTCTGCCAAACTGTCCGCGCCCAATTCGCGCATATCACCCAAAATGGCTATTTTTGTTTTAAAAGGCATTTCTGCAAGGTTTTGTAACGCGCCGCGCATACTACTCGGATTGGCATTATACGCGTCCAATAAAATCGTCGCATCACCGCGTTTGACGATTTGCGAGCGATTATTGCTCGAAACGTAGCTTTCCATCGCCGCCTTGATTTTCGCCGTCGGCACTTTGAAATACCTGCCTATTGCAATCGCCGTTTGGATATTGTTGAAATTATAAACGCCCACTAATTGCGTTTTGACCGTCATCAAACGCCCTTTGTCACTCAAAAAAGCCACCGTCAAAAACGGATGAACGCTTTTCAACACCGTTTCAATGTAAGGCGTGTTGACATTTGGTTTTTCACTTTTGCCATAAGTCAACGTACGCGTTCCTGTGGGAATCAAATCTTTTAAAAAAAGTTCATCTTGATTCAAAAAAATCGTCCCGCGATGTGCCGAAAGATACCGATACAACTCCGATTTGGTCTGTTTGACCCCCTCAAAACTGCCAAAACCTTCCAAATGCGCCTTGCCGACATTCGTAATCAACCCATGAGTCGGCTCTGCAATCCGACACAAAAAATCAATTTCGCCCACATGATTCGCGCCCGTTTCGATGACAGCAACTTCCGTATCCGCAGGCATGGCAAGCAACGTCAAAGGCACGCCGATATGATTATTGAGGTTTCCTTTCGTGAAATGCGTCCGATAATGGGTTGCTAAAACATTGGAAACCAATTCTTTAGTAGTGGTTTTGCCATTAGAGCCAGTGATGACCAAGATAGGAATATCGAATTGACGGCGATGATGCCGCGCCAAATCTTGCAACGCCGTCAACACATCTGTAACAACGTACAAACGTTCATGAGGAGGCAAATTCGGGTCATCGACGATTGCGTAAGCTGCCCCTGCTTCAATAGCAGTTTGGGCAAAACGATTGCCATCAAAAGTTTCGCCTTTCAAGGCAAAAAACAAACAATCTTTGGTTATTTTCCGCGAATCGGTGACGATTTCGGGATATTTTTGATAGAGTTGGTATAAATTTGTAGTCATGTTTGAACGTATTACAACATCGTCGAGGTTTAAAACCTCGACGATGTTACGTATTATAATAATTTAATCATCTTCCGTTTTTAATTTTTCTGCATTTTCGGCAACCCGCAAGGCTTCAATAATATCGCCGATGTCGCCTGACATAATTTTATCCAATGAATATAAAGTCAAATTAATACGATGGTCTGTCATCCGATTTTGCGGGTAATTATACGTGCGAATTTTGTCTGAACGGTCGCCTGTACCCACCAAAGAACGGCGTTTTGCCGCCTGTTCCGCATCTGCGGAATTGCGTTGCGCGTCCGTGATGCGTTGAATGAGTCGCTGCATGGCAATTTCACGGTTTTGAATCTGCGAACGCCCTTCCTGACATTCCGAAACAATGCCTGTCGGCAAATGCACAATCCGAACCGCCGATTCCGTCCGATTGACGTGCTGACCGCCCGCGCCCGAAGACCGAAATACGTCAATCCGCAATTCCTCACGCCGAACTTTGATGTCTTCCAATTCCAATTTCGGAATCACGGCAACGGTTGCGGCAGAGGTGTGAACGCGCCCTTTCGCCTCTGTCTCAGGTACGCGCTGAACGCGGTGTGCGCCTGATTCAAATTTCAATAAACCATATACGTCCTCACCCGACACTTCTAAAATAATTTTACTATAACCACCCAAAACACCTTCTGTCGCATCAATTAATTCCGTTTTTAGGTTGCGCGTATCGAAAAAACGTTGATACATGCGGTATAAATCGCCTGCAAAAATGCTCGCTTCATCGCCGCCCGTGCCAGAACGGATTTCAAATAAAACATCTTTAGAATCTTCCGGGTCTTTTGGAACCAATAACGATTTGATTTTGGCTTCTAAATCCGCTTTTTTCGGCTCCAAAATTGCCAATTCTTCTTTTGCAATCTCTCGAAAATCGGCATCTTCTATCATTTCGCGGGCTTGCGCCGTCTCATCTGCCACTTTTTTGTACTCGTGAAACGCCACCACTATCGGATGTAACTCTTTGTAATCTTTATTAACTCGTTTAAACCGGTCCAAATCGCCAATGACATTGGGGTCTGAAAGTTGTTCTTCGAGGTGCATATATCTCTCGTAAATCGCTTGCAATTTATCTAACATACTGTTTATCAATTTTTTATATATTTGCGTAGAATTGTTTTATAACACATAGTTCACATAGAAAGACATAGGACACATAGCGTTATTCTTTTCAAAGGACGCAATTTCAGCCGAAAGCCTCTATGTGTCCTATGTCTTCCTATGTGAACGATGTGTTGCCCAAACGCCGCAAAAGTAACGTTTTTGAAAAACAAATCCTAATGGTTCGTTTTCAAAAATCGACCATTCGCCACATTTTCACCATTGCGCAATTTGAAAAAATACATCCCAATAGGCAGATTTGTAGTCGAAATACTACTTTTTCCCATTTCAAAAGTCAATAATTGTTTTGAAATCAATTGTCCTTTTATATTAAAAATCCAAATTTGTGCTTCTGAAGGTGTTGTTTCCCATTGCAAATGCAAGGTTTCGGCAACAGGATTGGGATAGGTTTGAACCAAAATGGGACGTAAAACTTCTGTTATAGGCGAAATTTTGTACAATAAGGCGCGTTTCACTGCTCGAAACGCATCAATTCGACCATGACCATAGGTATTATTCGGAATCAAATTGCCCGAAGCATTGCCACAAGTTTGGTTGCTTTGCATGGGTTTCGCCGTTTCGCGGATGATTTTTTCAATCGTATCGACTTGACCCGCCAAACGCGGATTTGCCGAAATCATCAAGGCTATCAAACCCGTCACATGCGGGGCAGCCATACTCGTCCCCGTCCCCAAACCGTAACTATTGTTCGGATAAGTGGAAATAATGCCAACGCCCGGCGCGGAAACATCGGGTTTCATGGTGCGTGCCAACGAAAACGTATCGGGACCGCGAGAACTAAATCGGGCAATGCTATCATCTATTTTCGTCGCGCCGACCACAAAACTGCCTTTGAAAAAAGCAGGTGGACCGCCAAAAGAGCTGCACTCGGGCCCCGAATTGCCCACTGCAACCACCGGAACAATGCCCGCAGCCCGACAATGGAGGATGGCGCGTTCCATCAAACCCCAATTCGACGCATTACAACCCTCCGATGCCGCACAATACCACGAATTGTTGATAACATGCGGTGCTTTGGACGGGTCAGGCAAAAGATTATTCAAATTCGTGGGTGCGAGAAACCATTCAAAACATTCTATATACGTTTGCAAAGTCCCATCGCCTTGCCGCATATTCCGCGCCGCTATCCATCGCGCTTCGGGTGCAACGCCCGTTTGCAACGTATCATTGCCAACGCCCGCCATTGTTCCCATCGTGTGTGTCCCATGATTGACATCATCACATGGTGCTAAAAGATTATATCCACAGGGATTGGCGCGGCTCGTATCGGGTCGAATCGCATCGTGCCAGTTGTAATGATGGTTCGCAACCCCATTATTCCAGCCCCGATACGACTTTTTCAAACCAGGATGCAGCCAATCATAACCCGTATCCGCACCGCCAACCACCGCGCCCGCGCCCCGAATGCCCATCGCCCAAACGCTATCGGCACGAATTTGGGTCAAACCCCAAGCATATTGCGTGACGGGCATCAACAAACCATCCGCAGGATTCGGGGTAACAACGTCTAATCGGCTGTGCGGATTATGGACGATTTGAGCCACTGCTGGGTCTTGCGACAATGCCGTAATGAGTTTCAAATCGCCTTTCGTGTAAATCATGTTAACTATCCAAAAAGATTGGTAATCAACATGTTGTGATTGAAGAAAAGATTGAATATTGGATTGCGATTTTTGAGCTAATTGTTGTAACGTTTTAAAAACATATTCGCCTTTTTGCGTTTTTGATGTTAATTGCGCAGCAGCAGAAACATCCGCTTGCGCCTGCAAAACAATGAAAAAATCGGTTTGCGCCCCTTTTTGGACAGCGTTTAAAACGGTAGGCTCTATTTTAAGCAACTCAGCATGGGTTTGCGCCCACATCGCGCTTTGTAACAAACTGGGAAAAAGTAAACAAATTATTTTTTTATACATGGTGAAATGGGTTGTTTTAAAAACGAATCTTTATCTTTTGTCTGAACGTGGATTTTTGGGATTCATTGGATTGATTGGACAAAATAAATTGAAATGCGGATTTTGCGGTTAAAGTTAAGTTAAAATGCTAATTTGAAAATGATTTTAGGCTGAATTTGTTTAAATTTGGGTATTCTTTCATTTCCATAAAAGTCATTTTTATGAAGCACTTCTTTTTAGGCAGTTTAATACTATCGTTGTTCGCCTGCAACTCCTATTACAATGTTGTCAGGCATTATCCAGATGAATTTAAAAAAATGGATAAAATTGTTCTGAATCAATACATTACAAATGAAGAAAAACATACACTTGTTTATGGTGCGTACATTACGTATGAACGCGAGCAACAGGTTTCGGGTATGTCGGCGCACTTGTATTTTGTTTTTCAACGCGCTCCCATTAGTTTTAAGTTGGAAAAAAAAGGGTTTTTCAAAACCAATCATCAAAGTTTTGAAATTGAACCCCTTCATCTCTCCACTGAAGCGCAATCGCAAACGACTTCCCAAAGCAGTATTGCTGCCATCGTGGATTCGACGGGCGTGAAAACGGTGACCGATGAAAGTTCTACAACCAACAATTGGTTTCAAGATAAATATAAATTGGAATTATCGCCTGAGATGATGCAAGCCATTCGGAATGGAAACAATTTGAAACTGCGTTTTTACGCGGGACCCAGCCCAATTACCTTGTTGATAGATGGGCGAAGATGGCGAAAAGTGCAACAATGGTTGCAATAAAGACACGCTAAAGTCGTCGAGGTTGCAACCTCGACGACTTTTAAGGTGTTGATTATCAACTATTTACGTTTTGATAACTCTTCAAACGAGCTTCGTATTAAGATTTGATGCGTTTGCTTTCTGCTTCGGAGCCAGCTTTGCGGTTGCTGCCTTTGACTTCGCTGTTTCCGAAACGGTAATTGAAATTAATTTTGAATTGGCGACCTTCCCAAGTGCCTATTGCTTGGGTGCTGATTTTGCCAAAATTCGTGGAACCACTCCATTTTGCCGTTCTAAGCAGGTCCGTGAAGGACAATTTCACGGTTGCATTATCATTCCAAAACGTTTTTTGTAAACCCATATCTATCATTCCCTGCTGATTGCTGCGAAACGTACCCCAGACACTGGGCGAATTATACCAACCTGAAATTTCATATTTAAATCCTTTGCCAAGTGTAATCGCTTGTTCCGACCACAAACCGTAGGAAATAGCTTGCAAATCCACCAATTTATTTTCACCAAAATTCGCTTGATACCGCGAGTTATTGCTCCAAAAATTGAAACTGCCCATCCACCATTTTGCCAAAGGCATGGGAATATTGATATTGAAAAAGTAATTATCCACTTTTGCCAAATTTTCTTTGGTTTGGTACAGAGCAACCCGATTGGTAACAGCATCTTTACGAGAATCAATCAATTCTGTAAAAAAGTCATTGGTATGCGTATAGCCAATAGACGTATTTAAAAATTGCATGAATGAATGCCCTAATTCAATCGTATTGCTGAATTGCGGACGCAAAAAAGGGTTGCCTTTTTGGAAAGTCAATTCATCAATTTTATTTTCAAAAGGATTCAAATCTTGATAATTCGGGCGTTCAATGCTGCGGCGATAGGTCAAATTGAACGCATTTTTCGCGTTCAACGTCCAACTCAACCCAATATTAGGAAATAAATTGTAATAAGTCGTATCTACTTTTTCGCCTGCATTTTGGGGTTTGAAACTTTGCAAATCGCCTTTCGCATGTGTGCGTTCTCCGCGCAAGCCCACTTGTAAACTCACTTTTCCAAAAGTTTGGTTATAATTTAAATAACCTGCATTCACTAACTCATTGTATTTGAACGTGTTACTTCGGTCAATGCTCAATATATCAGCATTATTTTTCACATCATAAAAACGAAACGTATTATCCGAAACCACCTTTGAAACTTTGAAACCAATGCCTAATTTGCCTTTGCCCAATCGTTGTTCATAATCGGTTTTGAACGTTTGAATCAAAATATCCGTAGGTGTATTGTTTTTATAAATCGCGCTCGAATAAATCGTCGTTTCTGTCGGATTTTTGTAATAATTGGGTTGAAACGTGTTGCTGCTGCTCGTAAAATTGCCAAAATCGGCATCCATACTCCACTCATGCCCCAGCGTATCCACAAAACGATAATTTAAATTATAATTCAAATTTCGATTCTTGCCCGCAATATCGCTTGCCGCAATCAGAATCGAATCCAAACGGCGCGGTGCATTTTGGCTGATGAGCGTCCGACTCGTGCTATGAGACATGCGGTCACTTAAATTGCCTGTGATAATCGCCCCAATGGTTTGTTTATCATCCAAATACACATCAGTACCTATTTTAATATTATAATTTAAATTATCATTGTAATGCGGTGTGTTTTGTTCAAAATAAAGGCTATCGCGGTACGTGTTGAGGGTCAAATCGTTTTGCCAACGACCGCGATTATGACTTAAATTACTGAAAAAATTAATCTTTTTCCCCCTGTAATTCAAGGAGATAGAACCATCTCCTTTCGGTGTAAGCCCGTAAGCCGCCCCTAACGACAGATTCCCACTCGAACCCAATTTTTTATTTTTTTTCAATCGAATGTTGATAATGCCCGCATTGCCAGACGCGTCATATTTTGCCCCTGGATTGGAAATCATTTCAATCGCCTCCACATCTGCGGAGTTCAATCCTTTCAAAAGGGATGCTAAATCTTTCCCACTCAACTGACTCGGTTTGCCGTCAATATAAATTTTAACCGCCGATTTGCCCTTCAACAAGACATTTTCATCTTTATCAACCGTCACACCAGGGGCTTTGCGCAATAATTCCAATCCATTATTACCAGTCGCGCTGATACTTGCATCGACATTGAAAACCATTCTATCGGGTTTTACTTCAATCATGGGTTTCATCGTTGAAATGGTCACTTCTTTCAACGCAGTTGAAAAGGTATTCATGGATAATGTTTTGATAATCAAATCTTTATCTGCCCATTCAAAAACAGGACTTTCTACATTTTTGAATCCAATCAAACTCGCCCGAATAAAATAATTGTTTTTTTCCATTTTTTCAAATTCAAATTTCCCATCTGCATCCGTAATCGCGCCTTTCGTGAGGGCAGAATCGCGGGCTTGCAGCAACATAATGGAGACAAATTCGGCAGGTTTGCCCTTATCATCCATGATTTGTCCCATTATTTTTTGGGCATTGAGGAACGAGTTGACACTCAAAAGGAGCATCGAAAGACATAAAACAGGTTTCATTGTTGGTAACATTTTTAATTCAGTATGATTTTTTTGACAAAACCATGACAAATCAAACGCCCATAAAGTTACAAACAATTTGTCCACAACCGATGAATATCGTTTTTTAATCGTCAAACAGTCGATTCATTTTGAAAATGTTTTAATGAAAAACTTTTTGACGATTCTCAATAAAGATGCACCAAACCGCGAAATGGCACCAGTAAAAAGATTATATTTACGATTTAAATTTTATTTATTCATCGTTTAAAATTAAATTATGCAATTCAATCGGCATCTTTCTTTGACTGTCCACACGATATACGTGATTTTGACAGCTTTACAATTGATTTTTATTCCAAATATGTTATTAAGCATGTTTGGATTTGACGCGACATCCGAAATTTGGATTAAAGTTTTAGGCGTTGTCGTTATGTCGTTAGGGTTTATCTACACCGCGATTGGGCGAGAAGGCAATGCAGCAATCGTCCAGTCAACCGTTTGGGCGCGGTGGTTTGTGGGCGCGGGTTTCCTATTATTAGTTGCTTTTGGACAGGCAAAACCAAATCTTATTTTGTTTGCAGGCATTGATGTCGCTACTGCGACCTGGACTTGGTTTGAATTGAAGAAAAAGGCAAACGGGTAAAGTACAGGCACAGGAGGTTTCGTGGAATCATTTTCGGAAAATTTTCGAAATAAGATGTGTATGATTTGAAGAATTATAAGGATTTTGAGTGTGTTCCTTTGTGTTATTCAACCTCAAATATGCATCTCCTAAATGATTTGTGACAATAAACGTGCGTCAAGTTTGAAACTTGACGCACGTTATGCTCCAATTGATTTACAAATAGAGGCATTCACAAATATGATTAACAAATATGATTTATAAAAATGTACTCTCTGAACAGGTTTCCAAAACTTGAAAAGTTTCGGAAACCTACGCGAATCCACCTTCAGAAATTGTACTATCTTTGCCCTTCAAAAAAGCTAAACATGACGATTCAACAATATTTAGACCTCATTCACAAACAAGTCAAACTCGGCAACGCAACAGAACATACCTTTCGCGGTTTTTTGACGCAACTTATTGAAACGATTGCGCCCGAAATCATCGCTACCAATGAACCTAAACGCCAAAAATGTGGTGCGCCCGATTACATTTTAACGCAAAAAGGCATTCCAATTGGTTACATCGAAGCAAAAGATTTGAATGATAAAGACCTCGCAGGCGACAAAAAAAATGGCAATAAAGAACAATTTGACCGTTATAAAGCCTCTTTACACAATTTAATTTTTACAGATTACTTAGATTTTTGGTTTTATTTGGGCGGGCAGTTTGTAACGAAGATTGCCATTGCACAATTGACGGACAAAGGAATGATGCCGTTGAAGGATAACTTTGCAACCTTTACGAATCTGATTCAAGATTTTTGCATTCCAAAAGGGCAGACCATTAAAAGCAGTCGGCAACTTGCCGAAATGATGGCGGGCAAAGCGCGTTTACTCGCCGATGTCATTGAAAAAGCGTTGGATTCCGATGACGAATCGCATGAAAATTCGACGCTCCATGACCAATTTTTAGCGTTCAAAGATATTCTAATTCACGACATTACGCATAAGGCTTTTTCGGATGTGTATGCTCAAACCATTGCGTATGGTTTGTTTGCGGCGCGGTATCACGACCCGACTTTGGACACCTTTTCTCGACAAGAAGCGGCGGAATTGATTCCGAAATCGAATCCGTTTTTGCGGAAATTATTTCAATATATTGCGGGTTTTGATTTGGACGACCGCATCCGATGGATTGTGGATAATCTGGTCGAAATCTTTTTGGCATGTAATATTGTCGAACTTTTGGCGGATTACGGCAAGGAAACCAAGATGGAAGACCCGATTATTCACTTTTATGAGACGTTTTTGAGTGAATATGACCCGCTTTTGCGCAAAGCACGCGGCGTTTGGTACACGCCGCAACCGGTCGTGCAATTTATCGTTCGGGCAGTAGATGATTTGTTGAAAACGGAATTTAATTTGCCCAAAGGCTTGGCGGACAATACGAAAACGAAAATAAAAGTGGTGCAGCAAGGTAAAAAACTGGAAAAAGAAGTGCATCGTATTCAAATTCTGGACCCTGCGACGGGCACGGGGACGTTTTTAGCGGAAGTCGTTAAACATATTTATCAAAAATTTAAAGGTCAAAAAGGCATTTGGAGTGGGTACGTCGAGCAACATTTAATTCCGCGTTTGCATGGTTTTGAACTGTTGATGGCGAGTTATGCGATGGCGCATTTGAAATTGGACTTATTGTTGACCGAAACGGGGTTCAAACCGACGAAACAACAACGTTTGGGCATTTATTTGACGAATAGTTTGGAAGAACATCATCCTGATACGGGGACTTTGTTTGCGAATTGGCTCAGTACCGAAGC
>JBDLWG010000432.1:0-2547 GCA_039804385.1 Bacteroidota bacterium | reverse complement strand
GATTTTAAATATTTGATTGCTTATTTATTGCCCGCAAGTGCCTTTTTGGGGCTTGAGTGGAAAGGCTCTTGGCTGTGTTTTACCACCTTTTTTGCCTTTGTCCTTTTGCCAATTGGGGATATGATTTTGCCGCAGCACAAGGAAAATACGCCTGAATCGGAAGAAGTGACCCGAGTGCATCAACCGCTTTTTGATTGGCTGCTTTATCTCCATGTCCCATTACTTTATCTGTTGATTTTCAATGCTTTATCTGTTTTTAAAAACAATCATTTGAGCATTATTGAAACCGTAGGTATGTTGACAGGAGTAGGCATTATTGTAAGTAGTTTTGGAATCAATGTGGCGCATGAATTGGGTCATCGTTCCAATCCAACAGAACAATTTTTATCCAAAGTATTGCTATTGCCTGCATTATACATGCACTTTTTTATTGAACATAATTTGGGGCATCATAAAAACGTCGCAACGGATGAAGACCCCGCTTCTGCTCGAATGGGTGAAAATATGTATGCGTTTTGGTGGCGTTCTGTGAAAGATAGTTACCTCGGAGCTTGGCGTTTGGAAGCAGAACGATTGAAAAAAGCGGGTCTTGCACCGTATAGTGTTGCGAATCATATGATTTGGTTTCAAATGATTCAAATCATTTATTTGATTTTGATAGGTTTGTTTTTTGGATTTACGGGTATTTTGATGGCGATTGGTTTTGCCATCATCGGTTTTTTGTTGTTGGAATCGGTCAATTATATTGAGCATTATGGTTTGCGGCGACAAAAATTGGCTTCGGGCAGGTATGAACCCGTTTTGCCTAAGCATTCTTGGAATTCTAATCACGAATTAGGACGCATTTTTTTGTACGAATTGACCCGCCACTCGGATCATCATTATAAATCAACTCGAAAATATCAGGTTTTGCGGCATTATGAGGAGGCTCCACAATTGCCTTTTGGTTATCCAATGTCTATTTTGGTTGCTTCATTTCCACCGATTTGGTTCAGAATGATGAATAAACGAGTCGTTCAAAATTAATTTAAAATGATTTATTAAAGTCAATGATTTATAATTTTAAATTTATTTTATAAATCACTGATTTTCAATTTAATACATATTTTTAAAATAATTATTCTAAAAATACCGATACAAAGGAATTGTGCTGCCTTCCTTTTCAGACTACCTTTGTATCAACAAAACGAAAAAACAACCTTTTTCAACAAACAACGAATCTTACATAATTTTTTTAAAGACAACGAATTTTTAAAGCAGACAATTTAGAATACGAATCTTACATCCAATTTTAAAAAAAATCTTAGCGTAAACTGAAGCATTTACAAAATATAGCTGAAAGCGAATTTTACAAATTTCTTTAAATCGAATCTTACTTACGACAAAACAAACCTTTAATTTTTTATTTTCTAAAAACAAAGAGCAAGCAACGAACCAATACGAGCCGTTTCCAGAAGCGAATCTTACAAAAAAAACAAACCTTTAATTTTTATTTTCTAAAAACAACAAGCAAGCAACGAGCAAATACGAATCGTTTTCAAAAGCGAATTTTACAAAAAAAAAACAAACCTTTAATTTATTTTTTACTAAAAGTCAAGACAAAAAACAAACTGTGTAGCAAACATTAAGATTATTTTACGGATTTCTAACCCTGTCATCTAACAGATGCAAGTGAACAAACAAAAAATTTAAACAAACCATTTTTACAAACATTTTTTGTACAAACACCATTCGAGACTTAGTTGGCATAAAAACGGCGGTACTTTGCGAAGTACCGCCGCTTTTTTTTAAATTAGGAATGAAGGAATTCCTTAAATTCCTTCATTCCTGATTCAAAAAAAGAACCGCTTTTTTATAACAAATAACACGTTATTTACGCACTCTAATTTTCATAAATCATTGATAATCAATTTATTATTTTTATAGATTCAAAAAAATGTGTTGAAAATAACGTGTCATAAAAACGAGAAACGAGCCATTCCATACGCCCCAAACGGAATATCTTTCATTGGTGATTAACAAAATTACTGACACTAAAAAGCAGCAGAATGAGACCATTATACGATATGAAATCCCAATTTTCAACATTAGAATTGTTGAGCGAAGCGCAAAAAAAAGTCATTACAGGCGGTAAGACGATTGCAGAAATCTCCAAAAGACGCGAAAAAATAGCTCCTACGGATGTATTAACGCCGATTCGGTATTCAGAACGGGATTGTTTTGGGTGGGATGTGAGCGGTGTTTGTGCGCGATATTTTTAAAAAATTATAAACGACCTGAAAGACTCAGTGACGGCGTAAGTACGCATTAAAACCAAACATTTTTTAAAAGACAGCCTCAAAAAACAATCGCCGCGATACCTATATAGGTGTCGCGGCTTTTTGTTTATTAAAATAAAATATTTTTTTCTGTATAAGTACCTGAAATGGTGAAGAATCCGTACCCATTTTGCAAATTCGTATATAACAAAACGGGTTCCGCAAATGGATTGCCTTGTGCGTCCGATTGCAAGGTTCTTGATTTATTGTACAAATACCTATCTTTTGA
>JBDLWG010000431.1:0-5372 GCA_039804385.1 Bacteroidota bacterium | reverse complement strand
GGTCGAACGTTTCAAGTGATTCTTCAAAAATTGAACGCATTAGGCTATCATACGCATCATACGGTGCTCAATGCCTTAGATTTTGGATTGCCGCAAAAAAGAGAACGAACCGTGATTGTTGGTTTTCAAGAAAATGTTGCGTTCCGATTCCCTCCAAAAAAGGGTCAATTTAGACCGCTCAGCGAAATCTTAGAGCATGAAACCTTGATTGATCCTAAATTATTTGCCTCTAAAGCGATTTTGGCAAAACGGCAGGCTTGTCTGAAAGGCGAAGCGTTTGAACCGTCCGTCTGGCACGAAAATAAAGGAGGGAATATTTCGGTTTTGCCCTTTTCCTGTGCGCTGAGAGCAGGCGGTTCTTATAACTATTTGTTAGTCAATGGCAAACGGCGGTTATCGTCTCGAGAATTATTGCGATTGCAAGGGTTTCCAGAAGATTTTAAAATTGTGGTGGGTTATAGTGCCATGCGCAAATTAACGGGAAATAGTGTTGCGGTGCCTGTTTTTCAAGCGGTTGCAGGAGCCATGGTTCAAGCCATTGAAAAGCGACAACTAATGCCCTCCTTTAAACAACTTTCGCTCTTAGAACCGAATGGATATTACCAAAGCCAAGCAAGCGCTTGATAAAGTCATTGCAAAATCACGAGTACATTTGTATAAGCCTATTCAGATTGCAGAGATTTTGCACCGAGACCGTACCGAACGAGCGATCGTCCTTGAATTAGACAACCTCGAAACGTATCGAAATGCGTCTAAAAAATGGAGAGACGAAGTTTGTAATCGTTTTTTAGGACGCTCCAGCACTTCGTCGGCGCGTTACCAAGACGACCTTTTTAATGAAAATGCGGTTCCGCCAGCCGTTTTGGTTGCATTAGGGCACGAAAATCAAGCCAAAAATGGGATTGTAGAAGCCTACATTTATAATAGGTTTGCCGCCCGTTTTACGCAAATGTCCACAGGATTGGCGTATTGTACGACGCATGATGTCACCAATTTTCAACTGGCTGAATTGTTGGAATTGTTTTGGCAGGAAGCTGGTTTAAGAAGAAGTATTGACAAGGTGTATGAAATCATTGTTTATGCGTTGTTTTCTGCCATTGTTTCCGAATTGGAATTAACGGTTGAGGTTTCAATGAATCCATTAAAGCAACCCATCTTACACGATTTTGGTGCTTTTGCCCAAAAAGTCATGAATTTTGAACCCGATCGAACGTCGTTCAAGACGGCTGCGAAACTGTATCGGGTTGGGGTCACCAATGCTGCAGATCGAGGCATTGATATGTGGGCGAATTTTGGGTTAGCCATTCAGATTAAGCACCTTTCCTTGAGTGAAGAAATGGCGGAAAATATTGTGAGTGCCGTGAGTGCGGATCGAATTGTGATTGTTTGCAAGAAAGCCGAACAGAAAATCATTGTTTCCTTACTCAATCAATTGGGCTGGAAAGCTCGAATTCAGAGCATTGTAACCGAAACGGATTTGATGGATTGGTATGAAAAGGCATTGCGGGGGCAATATGGAGCCCAGATTGGCGGATTGTTGTTAGAAACACTCGCCACAGAAATTAAAAGAGAGTTTCCTGTGACCGAAAATACGGAATTTGTAACGTTTTTCAAGGGACGTGGATATAGTGGTTTGACCGATTCAATTTGGGGGTGAGTGCCATTCTTTGAGCGAAAAATAATATTAAAAAAACGGTCAAGAACAAGGGCACTGCCGACAGCCCCGCGCCGCAACCCCACGCAAAGGCTCAACGGCGCGGGGTTGCGTCAGTGCAATCGTTGTTAACAATATTTTATATATAAATAATATTCAACAGGCTCATTATAAATGAGTTATGGTAGAATTATCTATTTTAATTATACAAAATCTGAATTTGTACGAATGGGATTTAGGACAGGAACGGCATAAAATACATTCATGTGAAAGGATTTGTGAGCAAATATGTTCTATCAAAGTTCATTATGCAAAGCAGATTTTAATAAGATGATTTAGCATAATGATGTCTCAGTAATTTTAAGATTGAAAAATATATTCTATATTTTTTTCTATAAATTTTATTTTAATATTATTTATTTTAGGTATTTATAAAAATGAAATTTTATATTTATCCAATACATTTGTTGTTGATCTAAATTTTTTTTATGCTGAAAAAAGTAAAAAACCCAATGTTTGTCCTTCGATTAGTGTTAGGCTTATGCCTATTTAGTTGCGTCAGCTTAAATCTTTCGCAAGCTCAGGTATATACCAGAGTCCTAAAACAAACACAAGCCGTGTCTGATGTAATTCCATGGTATTTTGAGAATTTAATATCTTATCATGACCAGCCTATCATTGATTTTAAGCAGGTATTGGCAGAAGACAAGAAAAAAGGGCAAATCTTGGAACGCATTGCCGTAAAATTAACAACCAACTATAGCGAAGTGGATGGTGTATGGTACGAATTAGGTGATTTTATGGTTTGGCAATTAGGGATACGAGCAACGCATGCTGCCTCTCTAAGTTTCGTATTTTCTCATTTACAACTGCCTGAAGGTGCACAAATGCACATTTATGGTTCTCATTCTAAAACGGTTATTGGCCCCATAGAAACATCTCATGTTTATGAGGGATCTTATGCAACAGACTTGGTAGGCGGAAGTGAGTCTGTTCTAATGGTTTTAGTAAAAAAAGATGCTGCAAAATTATTTACGATTCAAATTGAGAGCATTTCGCAGGGTGTAAGTAGGTCTTCTAATAATCAAGACGACAGGTTCGGTCGTGCAGAGGATTGTAATTTTGATGTGAATTGCCCGATTGGTAGCGATTGGAAAAATGAAAGAGATGCAACTGCCTTTCTATATATAGATGGAGCGTTTAATTGTACAGGTGCCCTTGTCAATAACGCTTGTCAGGATTTGACCCCCCATTTCTTAACCGCTTTTCATTGCCTTGATATAAATGGTGTGGGCGGATTTGATGAAGAGGACCGATCCAAAATCAAAAATTGCGTTTTTCGATTCCATTATCAAACAAATGAACCCATGTGTCCTGGTAATAGTCAAGGCGATCAAGGCGATTGGCTTACTTTTACAGGCTCAACGTTGCTTGCGACGTTTCGTCCTGCGGATGCTGCCTTGTTTAGACTTAATGGAACCATTAATGGGCAGAAAGGTTTAGCACTATTGGGTTGGGATCGAAGTGATAACGCTGCTTCCTCTGGAGTCTGTATTCATCATCCCAGAGGCGATGCGAAAAAAATTTCGACTTTTGATAAGCCCACAGAACGGCGTGATAATTTTAAATATCCTAATTCATTTCCACCTCCAGGTAATCTACATTGGTTAGTAGCACGCTGGAGCCAAGGTATCACCGAAAAAGGTTCTTCTGGATCTCCTTTGATTAATGAAGATCATCGCTTAGTTGGTGTATTCTCGGCGGGAGTATCTAATTGTGAAACGAGTGGTTTAGGCGATATTTTCGGGCGTTTTGATAATGCTTGGACAGGTGGTGGCACTGACGAAACCCGTTTAAGTACTTGGTTAGGAGGTCGCAATGTCCAAGAAACCGTGAATACATTGCAAGTACCTTGGGTCAATACAGAAGGTTCAGACGCTATTTGCACAATCAACAAAACCATCGTACTGGCAAATCCAATTGCAAGCAAGCAACTAAGTTGGTCTGTTGCACCTGCTGCATTGTTTGCTAATTCGGCAGGTGCAACAACGACAGGAATTGGAACGGATGCTGTGTTGAGAGCCGCAAATGCAACTTCTCAAGGGCAAGCCATCCTTACTTATTTGCTTTCCGAAAATGGCTGCGAGCCAGTAACCATTGAAAAACGTTTGTGGGTTGGTATACCGTCCTTGCCGCTTACGATTCCGTCAGGGAATGTTCCAATTGCATTACCAATAGGTCAATCTCAAGTGGTTCGACTCATCAGTTCTACAGGAGCAGAACGGTTAGTAGCTAATTGGTCTGCTTCGGGAGCTGTTTCCGTTGAACCTGTTCCTGTTGCAACGGAACAAGGACGATTTAGAGGAAATTATACGGGTTTAGGGCATTGGCGCGTTGCAACTTCTAATGCCTGTGGCGTTTCTTCTAATAATTATGGGCGATTCAACGTTTCGGGGGATTGTACGACTTGCCCCAAAATTGTTATGAATAATCCTACACAAAATTATTTAAGTATTGAAGTTCTCGAAACAGATTTACTAAAAACAGAAGAGAATAGTTCGATGGAGAATACTTTGGAACTCATTGATATTATGGGTAACATAGTATTGAGGCAGCCGTTTCATGGGAACGTTCATCAATTAGAACTTAACAATGTGCTTCCAGGAAGTTATTTGGCTAAAATAAAGGTGGGCGGAAAGCAGTTTACTAAAAAAATCATCATTCTTAAATAATTTCAAAAGAGGAAGGTATTCGTACCTTCCTCTGAAAATAACTCAAAATGAGAATCTATATTACATTACTATTAATACTGATGCTTCAATTCATCGTAGCGGCTCAACTTCGCGGGCTACAGCTTCGCATTGGTACAGGCATTTCACAACCTGATCTGCGAACAAACCCAGTAGATGGTTTTGGAATCCGTGCGGTCATCGAAACCGCTACCCAACAACGTTCCTACTCGCTTGATAATGAGTATTTTGTCATCCTTCAGAAAACAGTCCTTGATAAACATAAATTTTTGTTACAATTCGGTTTAGGTTATCATTATTTTGCAACAGATTTTCCGTATATGGCAGAACAGCTCTTTTTTAAAGAAGTGGATCGTCGCTTGTATTTTGTTCAGGATTATCGTTACCACACTCTTCAATTGCCTGTTTCTATTCACTATAGACTTGGCAGCAATGGTTTTAAGATGTATTTGGGCTGTACAATAGAGCCTCATTTTAGTTTTTACAAAACGATGTATGTTACCAAACCCCCTTCGCCAAGAAAATTCTCTCGTGCACTATTAGAACCATCGCAGGGCAATATCTATTCAACTGTTCAATTAGAGTACCGTTCGGTGTGCTTAGAAATGGCTGTTAGAACTTTTTTTTTGAAGTATAGAGATGAAGCATTGGGAAATTATCAAAAAATAATGGATACCTACAATCCTGTAAAAATTCGCTTAGGAATAGGCTATAAATTTTAATCATAAATATTTTAAAAATACTGTTAACAACAAAGCACTGCCGCTAATGCCCCGCAAAACCCACCGCACAAGGCTCGACTGCGGGGCGTATGCGTCAGTGCCATCGTTGTCAACCATATTTTACATATAAATAATATTCAACGGGCTTTCCGTTAAGAAGTTGTGATAAGATTTGGAATTTTCTTAGTGGAAAGTATGGATTGGTACGAATGGAATTGTGGGAAGGAGCCGTGCAAAATGCAGTCA
>JBDLWG010000430.1:0-8709 GCA_039804385.1 Bacteroidota bacterium | reverse complement strand
CACTCCAAATCGAAGGCTTAAATTAGGATTGCAGGGAACTTATTTTCAGCATTCCCAAAACAATAAAAGAATATGCTTAATCATTCATTTGGTCTTTACATTCAACGGGAGTTAGGACATGTTGCGGTAACTCCTACTTTTGGGGTTTCCAATCCTGAGTACTCTATGTTAAATTATCTTAGTATTAACAACAGTGTATCTACGGTAGATGCTATTCTAATGAATTTATCTAAAGTTTTGAGCTGCATTTTGGAGCCATAGATAAAAACAACATCGGCTTCGCAACTTTTCACGCCTCAAAAATGTTGGAGATTGCATTTTACACTATTATTTTTTTGAATTAATAATCAAAATTATAGATATATGAAAAGAATATTATCTTGTATTCAACCGACAGGTGATTTGCATTTGGGCAATTATTTTGGGGCGGTTAAAAATTGGGTTCGATTGCAAGCGGAGTATCAATGTTTTTATGGCGTAGTCGATAATCATTCGATGACGATGCCTTATCAAGCGGCTAAATTGCGCGAAAATACTTGGAAAATGGTGTTTCAATTATTGGCTTGTGGTATCGAACCCAACAATTTGTTTGTACAATCCTTAGTGCCAGAGCATACGGAATTGAGTTGGATTTTGTCTTGTGTTTGCTCTTTTGGCGAGTTGAGTCGGATGACGCAATTCAAAGATAAGACCGAGCAACTCAAAACAGGCGATAAAGAAGCAGCTATTTCATCAGGTTTGTTCATGTATCCTGTGTTGCAAGCGGCGGATATTTTGGTCTATCGGGCGGATTATGTCCCTGTCGGCAAAGACCAAGAACAACATTTGGAATTGAGTCGTAATATTGCAGCGCGGTTTAATACGCAATTTGCCAAAGAATATTTTGTACATCCTGAACCATTATTCACAGAAATTCCGAAATTACTCTCTCCCGCAGACCCAACGAAAAAAATGAGCAAGAGTCTGGGCGAAAAACATTATATTAATTTGTTTGGTGATGCGGATAGGATTCGCAAACAAATTCGGTCGGCAGTGACGGATACAGGTTTGGAAACAGCAGGTTCAGGCATGAGCGCGGGCGTTAAAAATTTATTTGAATTATTAGTCGCTTGTGGCAAACACGATGCACACACAGCATTGAAAATGGATTATGACACAGGAAGTTTGAAATACAAAGATTTGAAAGAGACCGTTGCAGAAGCCTTAGTGGAATTGACACAACCTTTCAAAGCCAAATTGGAAGCCTTGAATGCCGATAAAAAAAAGGTGAAAGCGCAAATCATCGAATCATCTGCCGAAATCCGAAAAACAGCGCAGCAAACGATGATGGAAGTACGGGCAATTACGGGTTTATTGCCATTGCGCCCTTGAAATTTTTAAAACACATAGGACACATAGGTTTCATAGGGCACATAGGAGCAATACTTATTATACTTCGCATTGGGTGATTTTGCAATAGGATGGATGTACGGATTTCACGGATTCGCACCGATTGGTACGGATTTTTTTTTAATCCGTACTAATCGGTGCGAATCCGTGAAATCCGTACATCCATCCTATCCCAAAACCATCGTGCGTAAAGTATAGATTCGCTCCTATGTGTCCTATGAAACCTATGTTTCCTATGTGTTTTAAAGTATATTACAAACATTTCCAAAAAAAACATATGTTTAGTATTGATAATCAATATCTTCAACAATTTGTGACACAAGCCTTATGGGAAGATGTGCGCACAGGGGACATCACTGGACTCGCCACGATTCCCATCGAAAAACGCGATAAAGCGGTTTTGAAAATCAAAGCGAATGGCGTTTTAGCAGGCGTTGCAGTGGCGGAGATGATTTTTAAACAAAATGATCCTTCTGTTCAAATCCAATTGTTTAAAAAAGACGGCGATTCGATGCAAATCGGCGAAATCGCTTTTGAAGTCGAAGGGCAAACCCAAGCCTTATTGCGTTCGGAACGCTTGGTTTTGAATACGATGCAGCGCATGAGTGGGATTGCGACGATGAGTCGGCGGTATGCGGAGGCGGTGAAAGATTTGCCTGTTAAGATTTTGGATACACGCAAAACGACTCCCTTGATTCGGCATTTGGAAAAATGGGCGGTTTCGATTGGCGGTTGTCAAAATTATCGGACGGGTTTGTATGATTGGTTTATGATAAAAGATAATCATACGGATGCCGCAGGTGGGATTCAAAATGCCATCGAAAGGGTTGATAATTATAGAATTACACATCATATTCAAACGGGTTTGACCGTCGAAGTCCGCAATTTGGAAGAATTGCAACAAGTGTTGGATTGTGGTGCAGGCAAAGTAACGCGGATTATGTTGGATAATTTCACCACTGCTTTGATGAAAAAAGCCGTTAAAATAGTCAACAAAAAGTTTGAAGTAGAGGCTTCTGGCGGCGTAACGTTGAAAAATTTGCGTTCCATTGCATTGACAGGCGTAGATTACATTTCATCGGGCGCGTTGACGCATTCGGTGATTAGTTTGGATTTAAGTTTAAAAATCGTAAAATGAAACTGATATTTAGGAAAGATTGGTTGAAGCGATGCAGCTTTTTTGTGTTTTGTGTGGTGGTAGCCGCGCTGATGGCACATTACGTCATTGCGCAAGCTGTTGAAAAACAATTGTTTACAAATGTTGAAAAAATACCTTTTTGTAAAACAGCTTTGCTATTAGGCACGAATCCAAAAGCGCGGAGTGGGCGCATCAATCTCTTTTTTCAATATCGAATGGAGGCGGTAACGCGGTTGTACAAGGCGGGCAAAATTCGATATATTATCGTGAGTGGCGATAATAGTCGGTCGAAATACAACGAAACGGATGAAATGCGGGCGTATTTAGTGGCGGCGGGCATTCCTGATTCGGTGATTTTTGGCGATTTTGCAGGGTTTCGGACGCTGGATTCGGTGGTGCGTTGTAAGGAAATCTTTGGACAAGATTCGATAACCATTGTTTCACAACCGTTTCATAATGAACGAGCGATTTATCTAGCGCGTCGATTTGGCATTCATGCGGTGGGTTTCAATGCGCAAACGCCGATGATTCGATATAGCATTTTGACTCATATTCGAGAGTATTTTGCACGATTGAAAGTGTTCATGGACTTGATTTTGGGGGTAAAACCCAAATTTTTAGGCAAAAAAATACAAATTCCGATATAATTGTCTGAATTAGGATTTTGGGGATTGAATGCGGATGTCAAGGATTTTAAAATCCTTGACATCCGCATTCAATCCCCAAAATCCTAATTCAAAATTTAGCGAACAGGCGCACTCGGATATGCTAAATTATAATCTTTTAAAACCACATCTAAAATCGGGTCTTTGCCTTCCAAATAACCTTCTTTCAAATGATAACCATACACTTTTCCAAATTCATTCCAATAAAAAGCCGTAAAACCGCCTTTCATATCCTTCACCAAATCGAAAAAAGGGATTTTTAATTCTTTTTCAATCATTTTTATCAATAAAAAACCTTGTGTTTTCGTCAGATTTTTCAATTGGGAACGAAATTGCGTATTCATTGCCTCATATTTTGCCTCTACATATTTTTTTCGGTCTTTTCGGTTGACATCGCGGGTCGCCGCCTCGATTTCTCGATAATTGCGCACCGCTTCCGCCGCATATCCATAAACAGACGGCGCGTATCGCCGATATTTTTGATACCGATTTAAATCATCTGCATTCGCAAACGATTTGGGCGCAGTCACGACATATTCGCGTAAAGGAATATATGGCATCGTATCGCCCGTCTCGGTGATGATGCACGAAACACGAAAACCATTCAATTGAGGGATGACATAACCTTCTTCAGCTTGTTGCGCGATGGCAGATGTGGCAAAAGTGAGCGATGTAAACGAGATATATGCTATATTTTTGAAATTCATTGTATAATCGGGCTGTTTAATTTACGGTGAAAACAATTATTGGATTTAAACAGTTCGCTTAGAAACGCTATTAAAGTGTCAATTATTCGTTCAGTAACTGTTTGTTCAGTGGATTTTTGACAAAATTAAACCTTCTTTGACTTTTTTACAACTTTTTTTTAAGAAAAAGTACGGATGATACTTCACTTATGATGATTTCGGATAGGATGGATATACGGATTTTACGGATTTTCACGGATTGGTACGGATTTCTCAAGTTTTACTTTCAAAAAATCCGTACCAATCGGTGAAAATCCGTAAAATCCGTAAAATCCGTACATCCATCCTATCCAAAACCTTAAATCAGCCCGCGTGCTTTCAATTCTAAATATTTATTAATGGTGTGAATCGACAAATCTTCGGGGCGCGTCAAAATGGCTTGAATCCCATGTTGTCGCAAAACTTGCACCATTTGCATTTTTTCGCGCACGTATTTTTGTGCAACCGCTTGATTATAAATGGTTTCGGTATTTTCCGCGTCTTGTTGAGCGAAGGCTTCGATTTCGGTATTTTTGAAAAAAACGACAACTAATAAATGTAATTCGTTTAATAAACGCAATGTAGGCAAGGCGCGTTCTAACGCAAATAAACTTTCATAATTGGTGAAAAATAATAATAAACTCCGTCCTCTCACTAATTTGCGTACGGCGTAGTATAATAATTCGTAATTGGCTTCACTATTGCCCTCTTTTTGATGATATAATTCTTCCAAAATCCGTTGCAATTGTCTTGGATGTGCATCTGCGGCGAGTGTCGTTCCCAATTTATCGGAAAAAGTGAACAATCCAACCCTATCTTTTTTTTGCAAAATGATGTTGGAAATCACCAAGGTAGCATTAATCGAATGGTCTAATAAAGTCAACTCGTTGAAAGGCAAACGCATGACCCGACTTTTATCCAAAATGCAATACACTTGTTGAGAACGCTCATCTTCGTATTGATTGACCATCAAATTGGCGCGTCTGCCACTCGCTTTCCAATTTAAGGTGCGAATATCGTCTCCCGGAACGTAGGTTTTGATTTGTTCAAACTCGTAACTATGTCCCAAACGGCGTATTTTTTTAATCCCATATTGATTCGCAATTTGTTTAACCGCTTTCAATTGGTACTTTTTCATTTGAATCACGGACGGATAAGTTGGAATCATCGCTGCCGCCTCAACCCGAAACCGCCGCCGAATCAATCCTAAATTCGACGTTGCAAACAATAAAATATCGCCAAAATGGTATTCACCGCGTTCTGTCGGGGTCAAATCATAGGTCGTTTCGGTGGATTCACCCGCTTTGACCGTCATTTGGAGTTCAAAATCGCGTTTTTGGAATTGAAAGGGGATTTCATCAATCACCTTCAAATGCCAATGGTAACCTGTTGGGTTTTGAATCCGCAATTGAATCGGATTGGGGTCTCCGAGCGACATTAAAGTTGGAGCATTGCGGGTTGCGTCCAAGCGCGTCCGACGGTGGAAAAGTAAAATGGCATCCGCAACCGCCATCGCTACAAATAACACAAGCATTGCTTGCGCCATAGGCAACAAAATTTTAAATGGAAACGCTGCCAAAAAAACGACGATTAAAATACCTAATCCAATGAAAAAACGATTGGTTAGAAATAAATTTTTCACCATAAAAAAAGTATTAAAAAACTTAATCAACCATCATAGATGCGGTATCAAGCGATTGTTGCAAAATATTATTTGGCAAATCTCTAAATTCGTACTGTTGATTGCGCAAACGCGGTTCAAAACCAGCCGCTTGAATCGCTTTTTGAATCCCATCCGCCGTAAACCGAAACGCTGCCCCTGCTGCCGAAACGACATTTTCCTCAATCATAATACTCCCAAAATCATTCGCGCCCGCATGCAGACAGGTTTGCGCTACTTGTTTGCCCACCGTCAGCCAAGACGCTTGAATATTCACCACATTCGGCAACATCACCCGACTCATCGCAATCATTCGCACATATTCGTCGCCCGTACACGTATTGCGCGCCCGTTTGAGTTTTTTCAAAAGCGTCCCTTCATCCATGAAAGGCCAAGGTATAAATGCCAAAAAACCTTTTGCCGTAGCTGGTTTTTCCGATTGGACTTGTCGGATTTGCACAAAATGTTGCATTCGTTCCAAATTCGTCTCGACATGTCCAAACATCATGGTTGCGGAAGTCGTCAAATCCAATTGATGCGCCGCCCGCATCACATCTAACCATTCCACTGCCCCACATTTGCCTTTGGAAATGAGTCGGCGCACTCGGTCATCCAAAATTTCCGCGCCCGCACCCGGCAACGAATCCAAACCCGCCGCTTTCAACGCTTGCAAAACGGCATGATGCGACGTTTTTTCCAATTTGGCAATATGCGCAATTTCGGGTGGACCCAAAGCGTGTAATTTCAATGTTGGATATAATTGTTTCAAATTTTGAAACAAATCAACGTAAAACGACAATCCCAAATCGGGATGATGCCCGCCTTGCAACAATAATTGCTCCCCGCCATACTGAAAAGTCTCCTCAATTTTTTGGCGATATTGGTCAATCGTCGTAATATACGCTTCCGAATGACCGGGACGACGATAAAAATTACAAAATTTGCAATTCGCATTACAAACATTCGTCGTATTAGAATTACGGTCGATGATCCAAGTGACGGTTTGATGACGGTCTGGCGCGAGTCGTTGCAAGCGCATCCGATTGCCGACATACATTAAATCAGCAGTTGGCGCGTTTTCAAATAAGAAAACGCCTTCTTCGGCAGTCAAAAAAGAGCCATTTAAGGCATCTTGTAGGAGTTGATCTGTTTGCATGATAGCAGCATTGGATGATTTTAAGGCTTATGAAACAGTTGAAACCCAAATTCTGTTTATGAATTTTCATTTTTTTTTGAAAATAGTGAAAATAGCTTAGAAAGGTTCCGCCGTCAGATTGGGGGTAGAGGGCGCAAAAAAAATTAAAAAAGGATTTTTTTTGCAAAAAAATCCTTTTTTAATTTTTTTTGCGCCCTCTGAAAGGTTTTTTTAGGGCTTAATCCCCTATTATGTCATTTTTACGTTAAAAAAAGCCAAAATCATACAGATTATCAAAAAAATAATCAACTTTGCTACCATTACAAATATTTTTTCTCACTACTCAATAGAACGTTATATGAATCGAAGGGAAGCCATATCCAAATTGGCACTCGTGGTGGGTGGCACTTTTTCCGCGCCCACTTTGAACGCGCTTGACCGGCTCGACTCGTTGCAAAAGCCGATGCTTTCCACTGCGGCTTTTGCGCTCACGGAGTTGCAACGCAAACTCGTTGCCGAAGTCGCCGAACATATTATCCCAAAAACGGATACGGCAGGCGCGAAAGAAGCAGGTGTACCTGCTTTCATCGAAATGATGTTGAACGATTGTTACAAAACGCCTGAACAGCAAAGTTTTTTAGCAGGTTTGGCGGATTTGGAAAAAAAGGATTTTTTAAAACAAGCCCCTGCTGCGCAAATTGATTTGTTGAAACAAGTCGAAATCGACACCAAAGCCTTGATGAAAGCCTACCAAGTCAAACAAATCAAAGTCGGCGATAATGTCGATAAAGAAACTTTGGATGGTAAAAAAGGCGTTCCATTCTGGCGTTTGATGAAAGAATTGACGTTATTGGGTTACTATACGTCTGAAAAAGGCTTGACGGCTTCTTTCGATTATCAACCTATTCCGGGCAAATTCGAGGCAACTAAAATCAAGCCCGGACAAAAAGCGTATTATCATTAATCATCATGCAATGAAACCATTGCATCATTCCACTCAATTATCAACATGAATATCAATATCAATCTTGATGCTATCAAAAAACGAACTTATGATGCGATTGTCGTCGGTTCAGGCATCACAGGCGGCTGGGCTGCGAAAGAATTGACCGAAAAAGGTTTGAAAGTAGCCGTTTTGGAGCGCGGGCGCGAAATCAAACACGTTACGGGTTACGAAACCGCTAATAAAGATCCTTGGGATTTTGCGCATCGCGGCAGACCCGATAATATGGCGGCAGAACAATATTGGGCGGGCATTCGCACGGGTTATACTGCCAATGAAGAACACCGTTATTTGTTTGAAAACGATAAGGAAAACCCTTATTTTGAAAAAAAAGGTGGTTTTGACTGGTTGCGGGCGTATCATACGGGCGGAAAATCCTTGTTATGGGGGCGGCAATCGTATCGTTGGAACAAAGCCGATTTTGAAGCCAATGCCAAAGATGGGATTGCAGTGGATTGGCCTATTCGATATGAAGAATTAGAGAGTTGGTACACGTATGCAGAAAAATTTGTAGGTATTTCGGGGCAGAAAGAAGGTTATGATGTGTTGCCTGACGGACATTTTTTGCCGCCGATGGCATTGACGGCACCTGAAATCCATTTCAAAAACGCCATCAGCAAAATGGGGCGCAATGCAACCCCCGGTAGAACGGCGCATTTGACCCAACCCGAAGCACAACATACGGCATTGAATCGCGGAACCTGTCAATTTCGGAACAAATGTATGCGCGGTTGTCCGTTTGGCGCGTATTTTAGTTCGTTGTCGGCAACGTTGCCTGCGGCAGCAAAAACAGGTCGCTTGACAATGATTCATAATGCGATTGTGATGGAAATCATTTATGATGAGAAAAAAGAAAAAGCAACAGGTGTCCGCGTGATTGACCAAATCACGAAAGCGGTGACGGAATATTATGCGAAAATCATCTTTTTGAATGCTGGCGCGATTGGTTCAACGTCGATTTTGATGCAATCTAAATCCAATCGTTTCCAAAATG
>JBDLWG010000429.1:0-4750 GCA_039804385.1 Bacteroidota bacterium | reverse complement strand
TGCAGCAACTTTCATAAAACCAACTATCCAACGAATAGTTCGTTTGTAAGTCTTTTTTAAACTTTTCATCCTTCGATAGCTCAAAATTCGCATAAAGCTTCCGATACAAAAACGAGTAGTTTTTGCAAAAGTCGGAAACGGGCGGCGAATGCTTCAATTTTAATTTTAAAGTTAACATCGTGCGTTGGATGAAATTTGCGCAAAGATAATTCTTTTTTTGAAATGCTGCTTTTTTTGGGGGCGTTCTCCCAAGATTGTATCTTTTTGTATCAATTTGTATTTATTTGTATCAAAAAATTAACTATTACTACAATGGACTGAAATGTACTACATGCCATGATTTCTTCTAATGTTTTTAGTCCAGCTAAAACATCGCGATAGCCCTTATAAAACCATCGGTCTCCATCTATGATTTCCCGAACTAAGTAATCAGGAACGATTAATTTAGCGGTTCCGCGCTTGGATTTAGGTTTTTCACCTCCGATTATAGACATTGTTCAAATTTTTTATTCAAAAATACAATGTTTTTCAATAAAATTTAACCTATTTTTCAGAAACACTTCCTTTTTGAAAATATTTCTGCTCTTTTTTCTATCCTAAGTGTAAATGATTGTGCAAATCTATTGTACGATAATCATGCGACCAAATTTTGTTTTAAACATTAACAGATTTTATTTTTTTTGCACTTGTTATGGAATGGATTCCATGCTTGCAAAAAGGCTCTTGTATTTTGTTTCATCTTTTTTTTTTAACCATTCATCCAATTTTTTGGCAACTTGTTTGCCCTTAAACACATCTTTGTTTTAAATATTAAAAAATGATGACAAAATTTCAACTAATGACCTTCTGTCTCGCTATGACAAGCACGTTGACAGCGCAAACAACCCTCAAAAGCACCGTCAAAGATGACCAAGAAAAACCCATTCCGTATGCAAATGTATTGTTGTTAAAAGCAAAAGATAGTACTTTCATAAAGGCAAGTATTACAGATGACGCGGGAAAATGGACTATTGAATCGGTCGAAAAAGGCACTTTTTTAGTCAAAACGATGATGACGAGTTTCAAAACAATCGTTTCCGAACCGATTATCGTCAATGGCGAAAAAGAATTAACGTTGCCTGTTACGCTCCTTAAAACGCAGTCTGCGGAGTTAGAAACGGTCGAAATCATCCATAAAAAGCCTTTTTTAGAACAAAGAGCAGGTAAAATGGTGGTCAATGTTGCCGAAAGTATTGCTGGTTCGCAAGGTAATTTGTCCGACGTATTAAAAAAAGTACCTGGTCTTGTGATTGTCAATAATCAAGTCAGTATGGCGGGCAAAAGTGGTGTAACCATCCTTTTGGATGGCAAACCAACCGAATATATGGACATAGACGCGCTCCTCAAAGAAATGCCTGCTGACCAAATTGACCGTATCGAAGTCGTTTCACAGCCTGATGCGCGTTATGATGCCGCAGGAACAGGCGGTGTTTTGAATGTGATTATGAAAAAAAGTTTCTCTTTGGGAACGAATGGCAGTGTGACGGCGAGTTTTGGCTATGGAAGATTGCCTAAATCGCGGTTGAGTGCCAATATTTCGCGCCGAGAGAAAGGTTTGAGCGTGTATTTGAACGCAAGTATAGGCAATCGGCAAGGTTTTGAGGAAATGACGGTGTTGCGCCGCATTGATACGTTGGCATTTTTACAAAATAATTATATGCCTTTCAATCCAAAATCGGTGAATGTACGCGGCGGAGTGGATTACACGATAGCGGAAAAACATAATATTGGTTTTGCATTGGGTTTTAATGGCGCGTTCAATGACCGTATCAGTGAAGGGACGACCCAAATTTCTAAAATGGATGCTTTGCCAACACGCACCTTGAAAAATGTCAATACGTTTTATCGGCATTGGTACAACATGAACGCAGAAACCTTTTATAATTGGGAAATCGATACCTCTGGAACGAAATTGGAATGGGCGGCGAATGGTTCTCGTTTCTATCGGGATGCCAATAATGTTTTGCAAACAACCATTCTTAACGGAGATGGAACGGCTTTGGATTATCCCAATCGCAAAAATATTGAACCTGGTTTAATTCATGTGGGCGCGACTCGCTTGGATTTTACGTATCCCATTAACAAAAATATTAAAGTGAGTACGGGCGGCAAAGTCAGTACTGCCCATTTGGATAATGAATTGAAAGCAGCGCAAAGTCAAAGTACCGATTGGATTCCCGATGCGCGGTTGAGCAATCACTTTATTTATGATGAAACGATTGGGGCAGCTTACGCTAATGCGACGTTGAAATGGGGCAAAGTGGAGTTTCAAACAGGCTTGCGGTATGAACATACTTGGTCAAAAGGCTACTCTGTAACCTTAGATTCGGTGCAAATACGCCCTAATTATGGCAAATTTTTCCCAAGTGCGAGCGTTTCGATTCCAATTGTGAAGCAATTAGCGGCGATGACGGCATATAGTTACCGCATCAATCGCCCGAATTATCGTTCTTTGAATCCCTTTGTGACGTTTATGGATCCTTACACCTATGAACGCGGGAATCCAAATTTGAAACCAGAGTTTACACATACAGGACAAGTTTCATTGACTTGGGGTGGACAACCCTTTTTCAACCTCGAGTATCGTCAAACCGATAATTCGATTCAAGTGTTGACCGAACGAGTGGGTGCATCCAGTTTTCGTTTTGATGGGAATGTTGCTAAAGTAACGAATTTGGGCGGACATCTTTTTTTTCCATTGACCGTTGCGAAAGGTGCGGAAGGTTTTGCAGGCGTGATGGTTTATCAACAACGTTATGATGGCGTGTATTTGAATGCGCCGTTGATTCAAAAAGCGATTTCTTACACAGGATTTATGCAATTTGGGTATAAAATCAATAATACGTTCAAATTTGAAATGAATGGTTGGTATCAACAAGGCGGTTTTCAAGGTTTGATAGCGATTGGCAAAATGTATGGATTGGATATGGGTTTGCGCGGCAAGTTTTGGGATGACCATTTAGAACTCAATTTGAGTGCTAACAATTTGATTGCCAATACTTTTGATGGGCGCGTCAATTTTAAAGACCAAGATTATACGGTGGATATGAAGTGGGAAGTGCGCATTTTTGAACTTTCTGCCAAATATAAATTTGGTAATCGCTTTCTTAAAGAAAGAAAAAAAGGCAAATCAGGTGCAGAAGAAGAAACCAAACGCGCTAATATGACGAATTAAAATATTAGTGCGTTTCATTAAATAGAACAAATTGAGTAGTCGGGAAATTTATTTTCCGACTATTCAATTTGTTCTATTTAATGAAACGCTTATCTTTTGTAATTTTGTTCTGAAAAACATTACTTTTGTACGCCGATTTCACACCCTTTTTACAATAAAATAGCAGCATATTATGAATACGCCCGTTAGACGCTACATCTTTGTAGATTTTGATACGCTTACGCGTATTAAATTTAAAAAAATAGAAAAAATTTGTGATAAAGTCTTTGTGTTCATTCAAGAAGAAGTCACGATGATACCCTTTGCATTAGTTAAGGACATGCAAAAAATGGGTAACGCGGTCAAGTGGGTTCCACTTGCAACAGCTGATTTGGTGCATCCAGATGATTTAAATTATCATATCTGTTTTTTTATGGGCAAACTCCATGAAAAAGTGGCAGGAGACATCGAATTTGCGGTTTTGTCGAATGACGTGAGTTTAGACCCTTTAGTTCGCTTTATCAATAGTTCGGGTCGAAATTGTCTTCGCGTGAAACCCAATGTTGGGTTGGATAGTGCGCAAACCGAAATTCCACAACGCGCTAAAAAAATGCAAGCAGAAGACGATGATTTGGATGAATTAGAGCCTGTTGAACTTCTGGAAAATCATTCTAAAGAATTGGAAACCAATGGATTAGTAGCAGGTAGTTTGATAGATGATACAGCCCGAGAGACGATTCGGCGATTGATTCGCTCTGGTACACGCCCAATAGAAGTAGATGATTTGAAAAAATACATCTTGTTGAACAATCAAGAAATTGGTATGAATGGCAATTTGGAAAAGATTATTCGGCGTTTAGAATCGTCAGGCGATATTGTTTTGAGCGAAACGGAAGTTATTTATAATTTTTAGGACTTTACGTAAGTCCCCTATTTTGGGGACTTACGTAAAGTCTCCTTAAAGTCCCCTGTTTTTGGGGGACTTTACGTAAGTCCCAATACTTTCTGGTAAAATGCAGGCAATTGTTTTGAAAAATAATCATTTCCATTCCTTGCATCAAATTGAGTTGCCAAATCATTTATTTTTGCTATAAGAATATCCAGTAAGGTTTGCACGTTATATTGCCCATCTGCTTGATGCAACCAATCATTTTCTGGCAGCTTCAATGAAATCGTTTTCTTTTTCACCAATAATCCTTCAAATAGATGTCGCGAAACCAACAAAAAATGATAGATTTCAGCATAACGCATCGTTTGTTGTAGAAAATGAAATTGTTTTTCAAATATTTTAAGTGCGGATGTATATTTATGGGTGCGAATTAAATACGTCATTAATTGTCCTTGATGTTGCAAATGTTGTTCATCAGGCACTTTTTGGAGTGCTTTTGCGCCTTTTTTGTAATTTTTTTCAGCGTCTTCCAACCGATCCAATGCCATGTATGCCATGCAAATCTTGGGATAAGTTGTTTTTGGAACGCTTCCGCAAGCCATTTTACCCTCCAAAATAGGCACTGCTTTTTCAAGCACCTTTTCAAAATCACTATTTAGTAACCAGTA
>JBDLWG010000428.1:0-4576 GCA_039804385.1 Bacteroidota bacterium | reverse complement strand
GGCGACGTTGATATAGGTAAAGGGATAGCTCCGTTAGGGTCGTCATTGACGGGTTGCGCCAACGCCAACGAACTGATGAGCAACGACATCAAGAGAGTAAAATAATGCTTCATTAGCGTAGATGTTTGTTATAAATCAATATCAGATTTAATGGATATTTATAATTTTTTCCAAAATTAAAGATTTGTACCGATATTTTTTAATATTAAAATATATTTTTTTAAAATATCGGTATTTTTTTCGTTTTCAACCCATTTATTTCATCGTGAGGGTGATTTGATTGCCATCCATTTGCACTTTCAACTCGCCGCGCCGATTCAATAAAGCCGTCAAAGCCGTCCCTAAAAAGGCTTTTCGCCAATCGTTATCGCCTTCAGTAAAAATATCTTCGCCTGGTTGCGCATAGATTAAGTCCGATTTATGGAAAACCAAGGAAGAGGCTATGCCACTTTCTGCACATTTGTATTTGACCAAAACGTGTAATAATTCGCCTGAAATATCCTGTTTGGCAGTGGTATTGACCGTTTGAGGCAATTTTTTCAAGGTATCCAATTCATTTTGAGTCGGTTTGCCTTTGCTGAGGCGACATAAATGCTCCCAATGTTGTTCTATGACGTTATTGGGAATCGTTCGGTTGTCTAAGAGCGTCTGTTTTCCTGCATCCATATTTTTCAAAAGCGGGCTAATGAGTTTTGCAGGCAAAATCATATCTTTGGAATAATTTTTTCGTTCTGCTTCATCGCGCCGCCACCGATAGATACGGAGTAGAAAAACTTGTTTATGCACCCGCAAATCCCGCATCAACGTACTGGATAAGGCTTCATGGTCAGGGTCTCGCTCGTAATATTGGGGCGACTCCCAATATTTCATTTCGGACAAAGCCCAATTCAATCGTTGCGCCTTTTGCAATTGAGCCGAGAGGCGCAGATACAAATCGTTCAGATAATAGACATCATTTAACGCATATTCCAATTGTTTTTTCTTGAAAGGACGCATTTCCCAATCGGTCACAGCATAGCCTTTGTCCAATCGGACTTCCAGCTCGCCTTCCACCAAACGCATAAACGAAGTGGGATAACCGTATCCCAGAAAGCCTGCTGCGACTTGGGTATCAAAGACATTTTGCGGAACCGTTTCAAAATTTTGATACAAAAGCCGATAATCATTCTCCCCGGCATGTGTAATTTTCAAAATAGAAGGGTCCTCCAGCAGCCGCAAAAACGGGCGTAAGTCTTTGACTTTCAAGGAGTCTATCAAATAAAAACCATGTTCGGTTGCCACTTGAACGAGGCAAAGTAACGTGTAATATCGTTTCTCCCCGACAAACTCCGTATCAAAAGCTAATTGGGTTACATTTTTATTTTCGAGATAAAAATGCTCCAAATCATCTTGTGTTTCTATTAAAATATAAGGTATCGCTTGCGACATGTACATCAATTTCGATTAATGACGGTAAAGATAGGTAACATTACCATTTTAGAAAAATTTTTATGTGTTAAAATCCTATTTTTGATGAAAAAGGTTTAAAAAAAAGGTTCTAAGTACTTGGACATCAATAAACCCTGTTAAAAAATCAGAAAATTTCATCGCCACGAGAGGGAGAGGCGGAGAGCGATGTGTTTGTTTTTTTTGATTTTTTTTGCAAAAAAATCAAAAAAAACAAACACATCGCTCTCCAAAGGGTCTTTTTGATACCTTCTTTTTAACATGGTTTATTTTTACCCAACTACTTATTTTAATAAACACACGAGTTGGAAATGACTAATTTTACGATATTTTGTTTTATTTAAAAAATCAAAGCATTATTAATCAATATTTTACATATTTAAATTTATATATCCTATACAATTACCCTAAAAATACTTTTAACAAATATACCAAATCGTTTTTGGCTTTCGTTTAAACGCTCAAACAACGCCTTATAATCACCGATAAAATCGCTCAATTACAGTGAAAAAGAACCTTTTTACAGCATTTGCATTGACGGCACTTTGCACCGCCGCATCGACCTCGCTTTCTGCACAACGAGGTTGGGAAGTTGGCGGCTGGCTTGGTACAGCCCACTATTTTGGAGATTTGAACACGAGTTTCAATTTCATGCACCCTGGATTAGCCTTGGGCGCGGTCGGTCGTTTCAATTTCAATGACCGTCTTTGCGCCAAAATGTCGCTCAATTATGGCAATATTGGTGCAGATGATGCCAATTCCAAAAATGAATTTGAAAAAAATAGGAATTTAAGTTTTAAATCGCCGATTTTTGACGGAACGGCGCAGTTTGAATTTAACTTTTTACCTTACAATCATGGTTCGCGGGAAGAGTTTTTCACGCCCTACTTGTTTGCAGGTTTCAGCATCTACTATTCCAATCCACAAGCGAAACTGGATGACAAATGGTATGCTTTGCGCAGTATGGGGACGGAAGGGCAGTTTCGGGGCGATGAATACTATTCGTCTCAAGGCGCGTTGGCTTATGGCGGTGGGGTCAAAGTCGATATTACGCCCATTTGGAGTTTGAATATTGAACTGAGCAATCGCCGATTATATAGTGATTATTTGGATGATGTCAGTACCGTTTATGCCAATAAAAATGATTTATTGAAATTGCGGGGTCCGATTGCAGTAGCTTTATCCGACCGTTCCTTGCCTGTGGATGAAAAAATCATCAATCAAACAGGGCGGCAGCGCGGTAATGGCAAAGATAATGACTCGTATTTATTTCTACAAATCGGTTTAGTTCGGTATTTTGGCAATTTGCGGTGCCCAGGATTTGGCGGACGCAAATAAGGATTTGAAATAATGCAATGTGCCGCAAGTGTCAAACTTGCGGCACATTGCGTTATTCCTATTTTGTAGTGCTTCCACTACGGAGTCGTTAAAATTGAAATCTATAAAAAATTGATTTTCAATCCCGAAGGGATGATACTTGGGTAACATCAGATGGAATCCCACCCAAAGTCCCGAAGGGATGATACTTGGGTAACGCTGTGAAATGCCGTCCCTTTGGGACTTTGAGTGAGGGCGCATGTTTTGTTACCAAAAGAACATCCCTTCGGGATTGAAAATCATTCTTAGATTTTTGGTCTTTAAATATTTGGAAAAGAATCTTTTGCCCTATACCTTTGACTCAAAATGAATCCTTTATAATCTTCCACTAAAATGGTTTGCAATGAGAATTAAAAATTTAAAAATTAAAAATATTGGTCCGTTTGAATCTGCTGAATTAAATTTCATCAAGAACGACGAGGAATTACAAAATCCACCTGTTATCATCATCACAGGCGAGAATGGGAGTGGGAAAACGATTCTTTTAGATGCGATTCGTGTTTTACTTATGGGGCAGTTTAGTAATGTGGAAAGAGAGATTGCTGCCGAATCTGCGTTTACAATCGCATCAGATATTGTAATTCATAGCAAAACGGTTGCGTTTTTGAGTAACAGTAAGTCTGGTAAGAATCATTTTGAAACCAATCAAGTTAGTACTAATGTCGCTTTCAGCAAAGATTATTCTATTGCATGGGGTAATAAACTTAAAACTGATTTTATATTCGATTATTGGACTTCTAAATTGTCAAGTGATAATTTCAATATTAATAATATTACATCATTGGATACCAAACATTATTTGGAAAATGCGCTGTCAGGCATTCACAAAAACGAAGATGTAGCCAAAAGTATGACCTTTTTCGATTATCTCAAAGATAGTAGAGATAGCCGTGAACAGCGATTAGGCAAAACGTTATATGAATTATTGGAAAAAATTATTAATATTTCCATCATTGACGGCAAATTATCACATGTTTCGCGAATTAATCTCAAACCGATTATCAAAATTCATAATCAAGAAATCTCTTTGGATAAATTGAGTAGTGGAAACCTGTATTTGATACAACGATACACGAGTTTATTGCGCCAAGTGTATGCGATTTGTGTCAGTAATCACATTCCGATAGAGCAGTATGCCTCTATTCAGGGCGTATTATTGATTGACGAAGCCGAAAATCACTTGCATCCCAAGTGGCAAAAAGTGTTTTTACAACATATTTTAGAACTCTTTCCTAAGTTACAAATTATTGTCACGACACATTCGCCTTTTATCGTCGCTTCGGTCGAAAACGCGAAAGTTTTTGTCTGCAAAAGCCAAACAACGCATTCGGTAGTGGAAGAAGAGACGGATGTATTTGCGAATAAGCCCATTGAAGAAATTTTAATGAGTCCGTTGTTTAATACGAACCATTTTAATGAAGCAATTTCTGAACTCATGCGGGAGCGAAAAGTGGCGGTAGCCCAGTCCAATCAAGCGAAAATCGCTGAGATTGAAAAAAAACTGCTGAAAAAAAATCCAGAATATTTTAATTATCTGAACATTGAACAACTCATTCAATCCATTAAAAAATAAATGAGAGCTATTAAACGCCTTCCAGAACCTCAAATTTTAATTGATAAAAAAAAGCAATGGTTAGATAATTTTTTGGCATCTGGAAAACCAAGACCTGATTCCAATAAATATGCTCATAAAGACATTCGACGCGATTTGATTTCGATGAGTCATCATAAATGTTTTTATTGCGAAACCAAG
>JBDLWG010000427.1:0-16728 GCA_039804385.1 Bacteroidota bacterium | reverse complement strand
CGACAGGACCGAAAAGCGCGTGAATATCAAGTCGTATTGCGCAAGTTTCAACGGCAAATGCACAGTCGATAAACGTGTATAAAGTCGTCGAGGTTGCAACCCTATCCATTACCCACAGAATCAAAAAAGGTGCGTAGCACCGCAATATTGGTAGCAAATTGGAATTCAAACCCGCGTTTGAGGTGCGTCGCACCGTAACATTCGCTCCAAAGTTACGGTGCGACGCACCTTCCAATCGGATTGGCACATCGTTTTGCTACAAATGTTGCGGTGCTATGCACCTTTTTATTTTGTAAAATTATTTAAATACAAACAATCATTCTGTGGGTACTGGATAGGGTTGCAACCTCGACGACTTTTTACGTTCCGCAATCCGAAATCAAGGATTCCGAAATCTCTTTGTCGCAGTCCTCACTTTTTTTTGTAAAAATCTCCGAAGCCGCGCAAATCGAAGCGGCAATTGGAATTGCCAAAAATTTAATTGCCAAAGGAATGGATGATACTTTCATTTCAGAAGTAACCAACTTGAATGCTATTCAAATTCAAGCGTTAAGGAAATCTTAAAGTCTTGATTGTTAATGCTCCTTAAAATAGAAAAGGTCATCGTTTGGATAAACGATGACCTTTTTGTGTTTGTCGCCAAAAGGTTTAAACCATTGTTAATCAATGCTTTATCATAGGAGTTGGGAAATTGATTTTTCGCGAAATTTCCCAATCCTACTTAAAAATAAATACAAAATAAAGCAGAATTTAAGAAATTCTATTACTTTGCGCCCGCTTTCAGTATGAAGCCAAATTAAAACCATATTAATCACCTTAAAAATATACTATTTCATGGAAAACAATACCATGACTGCATCCGCAGCAAAGACCATTTCATTTAAAACGCCGTATCCCGGTCCGAAATCCAAAGCGATTTTGGAACGCCGTATCGCCAATATGCCCGCAGGCGCGGCGCGAGCGACCGATGTAGTCGTTGCTTCGGCACGCGGCGCGGTGGTGACGGACGTTGATGGCAATACTTTTTTAGATTTTGCAGGCGGTATCGGCATGTTGAATGTCGGCAGTTCCCCTGAAAACGTGGTCAAAGCCGCTAAAAAACAGTTGGATCAGTTCATCCATTCGTGCCTTATCGTTTCGACCAATGAACCCGCCGTCGAATTAACCGAAATGTTACATCGATTAACGCCTGGTACCTTCCCGAAAAAGACGCTTTTGGGCAATTCTGGGGCAGAAGCCGTCGAAAATGCGGTCAATATTGCCAAATATTACACGCAACGCCCTGCAGTTATCGTGTTTGAAGGCGCGTATCATGGTCGGACGCATTTGACAATGAGTTTGACGAGTAAATACAATTTGTTTAAAAAAGGCTATGGTTCGATGGTTTCGGACATTTATCGCCTGCCCGCGCCGAATATGTATCGGATTCCCGAAGGTTTCACGGCAGAGCAATATCTTAACTATTTGATTTCCAATCTCGAACATGCGTTGACGGCACAAGTCGATCCATCTGCGGTGGCGGCGATTTTGATTGAACCCGTACAAGGCGAAGCTGGTTTTGTGCCAATGCCAAAAGCATTTTTGCAAAAATTGCGCGAAATTGCGGATAGACATGGTATCGTATTGATTTTTGATGAAATACAATGTGGCATGGGGCGGACAGGCAAATTGTTTGCTTGCGAACATACGGGCGTGATTCCCGATATGATTACGACGGCAAAATCATTGGGCGCGGGTTTCCCGATTTCGGCGGTCACGGGGCGCGCTGAAATCATGGATGCACCGCATTTGGGCGGTGTCGGCGGCACTTATGGCGGCAATCCTGTAGCATGTGTGGCGGCGATTGAGGCATTGAAAACCCTTTCAAGTCCTGCTTTTTTAGAAAAAACCAATCAAGTGGGCGCAAAAATTGTTAAAATCATGACCGCTTGGCAGAAAAAATATGCTTGTGTAGGCGATGTACGCGGATTAGGCGCGATGAATTTGATTGAATTTGTCAAAGATAAAAAATCAAAAACGCCTGATGCAGACTTTACGATTGAGGTGATTAAAGAGGCTGTTGCCAATGGTGTCATGTTGATTCGCGCAGGATTATTTTCCAATTGTATCCGATTATTGCCGCCTTTGGTGATTACGGATGCGCAATTGGAAGAAGGGATGGCGGTTTTGGAAGCGGCTATTGCAAAAGCGCATCAAAAAAGAAATTTATAGTTAAAATTATAATGTATAAAAAATTGATTTTTAATCCCGAAGGGATGCTACTTTGGTAACTCAATGCTGTCCATCCCTCTCCGCAAAATCCCGAAGGGACGATACTTTTATTTTATGCTGTCCCTTCGGGACTTTGCAGCGCGGGGCGATTTTAGGGAGTTACCAAAGTGACATCCCTTCGGGATTGAAAATCTAAGTTGAATTACTTAAAAATTTATGTATAAACTGCCTGTTTTCAATGACGCACACATTCATATTTGGAAAGTGGGCGACCTCTTGACGTATATGCTGGATTTGCGCGGCGTGACTTCCATTGCCGAAATGCAAGCAAAAATAGTCGATTTTGCTCAAAAAAATCCACAAAATGAGTGGATTTTGGCACGGGGTTTCAATGAAGCCTTGTTTACAGATGGTAGGATGCCCGACCGACACGATATTGATAAAGTCATCGTTGACCGCCCTGTACACATCATTCGGACTTGTGCACATGTGGTGGTTTTAAATACGTTGGCGATGCAACACATTGGTATTCAACGAGATACGCCTGTTCCCGCAGGTGGTGAAATTAAAAAAGATGTGCATGGATATCCAAATGGCATCTTGACGGAAACGGCTTTGGGTTTGGCGAAAGCCAAAATACCGCCGCCGTCTCCTACTGCGTATCGGCAAATGGTTTTAGCGGCGCAAGAGGCGTTTTTAAAAGTCGGGATTGGCGCGGCAACAGACCCTGCGGTGCATCCCGAATTGTTGGAAGTGTATCATCAAATGGCGGCGGCGGGTGAGTTGAAAATCCGCATCAATGCCATTCCGATTATGGTTCCAGATGGGGCAACTGCGGCTTTGCCCTTGCCAAAACGCCATGAATCGCCCTTTTTGAATGTCAATGCGGTCAAATTCTTTGCGGATGGCGGTCTGAGTGGGAAAACGGCTGCCGTTAGACATGGTTATAAAAATACAAGTGAAAAAGGGGTCATGCGTTTAGAAGCGGGTTTTTTTAAACAAATTGCTTTAAATGCGCAAGCCGCAGGATTCCAATTGGCAACACACGCGATTGGGGATGTGACGATTGAAATGGTTTTAAATACGTATGAATCCATTCATAAATATAACAAAACAGGGATTCAACATCGGATTGAACATTTGGGTTTACCCGAATTGTCACATTTGATTCGGATGCGGGAAATGGGCGTTCATTGCGTTTCGCAACCCGTGTTTTTATACGAGTTGGGCCCCAATTATCGGCGTTATTTGCCTGATTTTTATTTGGAAAATGTTTTTCCGTATCGGAGTGTTTTGGATGCGGGTGTTAATTTGGCATTCTCATCGGACGCGCCTGTGGTACGCGAATTTAATCCATTGGTTGGGATTCAAAATGCGGTGGAACGAATTGATAATCAAGGATTTACGATTGGGAAACATCAACGAATTACGGTTGTAGAAGCCATTCATGCTTATACACAAGGGGCAGCTTTGGCGAGTCAACAACCGATAAATATTAAAACCGATTATGTTGTTTTAAACCAAAATCCAATGGATATTGCAATAAATGATATTGGAAAAATAAAAATTTTAGAGACTTGGGTAGCTGGGAAACAACAGTTTAAAGGTAATTTTGTTTGAATTAGAAATTCAAAAAATCACCTAAGCATCCGAAAAGGGCGCATCACATCCTTAAAAATGCAGATTGATGATGATTGAAAACGGAGGAAGTGCCGCTTCGGGCGCGGTAGTAAATAAAAAAACAAACCGTGTAAACACCTTGCCCAAAGTCGCTGTGCAACAAAAAGCACTCGTACCGCCAACCCCGATTTACAAATTAGGGATGGCTATTGGAAATACTTTTACTGATTTTGTTTTGTTAAATACTGCAAATGGCAATTTATATTTTGACAAAACCTTGACTACCTATCCTGACCCGCTTGAAGGGCTGTTGGAAGGCATGCGCCTTTTATTGGAAAGACATAAGGTTTTGACAAGTCATATTCGTACAATTATACATGGAACAACCTTTATCAACAATGCCCTTTTGGAACGAAATGGGGCAAAAACAGGATTGATTACGACCCAAGATTTTAAAAATAGATTGGAAATAGGGCGCGATTTGGAGGCTATTTCTAATATCATTACCAAATCATTTGTCCCAATAGATTTATGTTTTGGTATTTCAGAACCCTTGAATATCAATGAGTTAGCATCTATGATACAAGATTTCAGTGTGCAAAATGGGATTTCAATAGGCGTTTGCCTACCAAACGCGCTTGGCAATCCTGTGGATGAACAAAAAATTGCAGATTTTTTGAAACGGAGATTTTCCGATATTTACGTCAGTTTATCGTCAGAAATTACGCCTGATATTTCAATAGATGAACGCGCTGCGGCAACGGTTATGAATGCGTATCTTCAACCGATTGCCCATCATTATTGGAATGAATTAGAAAAAAAATTAGAAACAATTGATTTTAAAGGCATTATACATACCATCAATGCAGCAGGTAGATTGACCACTTTGGAAAATGCGCGTAAAATGCCCATTCAATCCTTAACTTCAGGCTTTGCAGGGAGTGCGATGATGGGTGTATTGGTTTGTAAAATGTTGAAAATATCGAATGCGTTAACCTTCGACATGGGCGGAACGATGGCTGAATCTGCCTTGATTCGCAAAGGTGCGCCTGTATTTACGAATGGTTTTGAAAAAAAAGGACACCATTTGCCGGTTCGGATGCCCGTAATTGATAGGATTGTCATGGGCGCAGGAAGTCATGCGATAGCGCAGGTAGGCGCAAATGGCTTGTTAGTGGTTGGTCTCGAAACGGCGGATGCCTCTATTGGGGCGGCCTGTTATGGGCGCGGCGGTACAGAACCGACCGTAACCGATGCTGATTTAGTGCTTGGTTTTTTAAATGAAAATTACTTTTTGGGTGGCTCCATGTTGCTTCATAAAGATTTGGCAATCAAGGTTTTAGGTGAAAAAATTGCACAACCATTAGGCATTTCAGTCGCAGAAGCGGCTTGGCAAATCCACCAAATAGTAGCCCAAAACAGGGCAAATGCAATCCAAATGGATTTGATGGAACGCCATTTAGAACCGCATTCTTTTTCAGTGATAGCACTTGGCAGTGCGGGCGCGGTGCATGCGTTTGAGGTGGCGCGTTTGTTGCGCACGCCGCAATTGGTGATTCCAGTGGGTGCGGGTGTTGCTTCCGCGCTTGGTTTTTTGGTTGCGCCAGTGGGTTTGGAGTCGATTTGGAGTGATGTGCGACGTGTTTCGGAGGTGGATTGGACAAAAGTGACCCTATTTTTGCGTCAAGCAGCACAAAAAGGTTCTGATTATTTAAAAAAAGCAGGTGTTTCGGCAACACAAGCCATCATACAACGATTTGTAACCATGCGTTATACGAGTCATGAACTTGAAATTACGATTCCTTTGCCGAATGATATTGCCTTAATTCCTACTTTGATTGCCCATATGGAACGCCATTTTGATACCGAATATAAGGCTCAATATGGCATTTTAAGGCAGGATGTGGAGCGCGAAGTGGTCACTTGGCGGGTTCTTGTGAGTGCGCCAACCCCAATTTTGCCAATGAAACAGGTGGCACATCCTGCGCAAACCCGACATTTGACGGAAAATAGAGCTTTAAAAGGGCATCGCCCTGTGTATTTGGGGGCGCATTTTGTCGAATGTCCTGTATATGATAGGTATGCGTTGCGGGCGGGCGAGCGATTTTCGAGTCCTGCGATTATGGAGGAAGCCGAATCGACAGTAGTAGTGGGCGAAAATGCGACGATTCATTTGGATCCATTTGGAAATATTATCGTAGATTTGCACTATTAAAAGTAAAAATAGTTTAAATGGAAAGTAAAAGACAAAAGCAAGTTGCTGAATTAATCAAACGCAATTTCAGTATTGTGTTGCAACAAGAAGGCGGTTATCTGTACGGGCATCAGGTGTTGGTGACGGTCACAACCGTACATATGTCGCCCGATTTGGCATTAGCGAAGATTTATTTGAGCGTGTTCAATACCGAAAATAAACAAGAACCTTTATTGATGTTGGAAACCGAAATCATTCGTTTGCGCCAAGCTCTGGGGCAGCGCATTCGGAAATTGGTGCGCATTATTCCAGAAATTGCTTTCTATTTGGATGATACGATTGATGAAATGTATCGCGTAGAAGAATTGATGAGCCGCCTGCACCGAGACGGACAAATGGGAAAAGAGGCAAATAACCCTTAAAAAGCAATGACCACAGCAAATTTAGAAGCGCGTTTCAACGAAAAATTGGCAGGCGAAGGCAAAATAGAACCGCGTGATTGGATGCCCGATAACTATCGGCAGACCTTAATTCGCCAAATTTCTCAACATGCCCATTCTGAAATTGTAGGCATGTTGCCTGAAGGCAATTGGATTACGCGGGCTCCGACCTTACGTCGAAAGGCGACTTTATTGGCAAAAGTGCAGGATGAAGCGGGGCATGGCTTGTACTTGTACAGTGCGGCGGAGACGCTTGGCATCACGCGGCAACAAACAATTGATGATTTATTATCAGGTAAAGCCAAATATTCGAGCATTTTCAACTATCCAACCCTCACTTGGGCGGATATTGGGGCAATCGGTTGGCTCGTTGATGGGGCGGCGATTATGAATCAAGTGCCGCTTTGTCGCACGTCCTATGGTCCGTATGCGCGGGCGATGGTGCGCGTGTGTAAAGAAGAAAGTTTTCATCAGCGACAAGGTTATGAGATTATGATGACGTTGGCGCAAGGTTCGGCGGCGCAAAAAGCGATGGCGCAAGACGCGTTGAACCGATTTTGGTTTCCAACTTTAATGATGTTTGGTCCTCCAGATGATAATTCTCCAAATACGTTGCAATCCATGAAATGGCGCATCAAGCGGTTTACGAATGATGAATTGCGTCAAAAATTCGTTGATGCGACCGTTCCACAAGCCGAACATTTGGGTTTGACGATTCCAGACCCTAACTTGAAATGGAATGAGGCGCGTCAACACTATGATTTTGGCGATTTGGATTGGGCAGAATTTTGGAATGTGGTGAAAGGCAATGGTTTATGCAATCACGAAAGATTGCATGCACGCCAAAAAGCGCATGAAGATGGCAAATGGGTAATGGAAGCGGCGGCTGCCTACGCTCAAAAACAAGGTTCGTAATGTCGTTTATCTAAGGATGCCTGGCATCAAAAATCCCGAAGGGATGACACTTCGGTAGCTACCGAAGTGTCATCCCTTCGGGATTTTTGATGCTGGGGGTAATGGATAGGATTATACATTGATGATATTAGATAAAATTTTGAAAATCAATATTTTATGTTGAAAAAATTTTGGATTTGGTTATTGCTGATACCCGTTTTTTACATTTGGGGTTCGGTTTTAATCAACAATGAAAATCATCATTTGCGCTATATTTGGACGGATGCAGAAGGATATTACATCTATTTGCCCGCGCTTTTCGTGCATGGCAGTTTCAAACAAATTCCCTGTCGAGATTCGGGAACGATTCATTATTTGCCGCCTCATAACAAGGTGTTTACTAAATTCACGTATGGAACAGCTTTTTTAGAATCCCCTTTTTTTTTGATGGCGCACCTTTCTCGGAAAATTCAAGGGCTGCCTTTGAATCGCTCTTATACGGAAGATTATGGCGTAAGTATTTTGTTGGCAGCGAGTTTTTACTTCGTATTGGGCATTTTTTTCCTTTTTCAGACCTTAAAACGACATTTTGAATCCCAATTCGTGATTTATTTAGCTTTGGCGAGTTTGACAATAGGTTCCAATGCGCTCTATTATACGATTCGGCAACCAGGTTATTCGCATATTTATTCATTTGCACTCATCTCCATTTTCATCTATTATACACCGATTTTCCTTCAAAATGTTACCAAACGCAGTACTTTTTGGATGTCTTTATTATACGGATTCATCGTTTTGATTCGCCCGACGAATGCGAGTATTTTTTTATTTTTGTTACTATATGATTGTTATTCAATGGAATACGTATTTAATCGTTTTCGATTTTGGATACGTCACTTGCGTTATTTTTGGATTGCTTTGGTCGGTATTTTAATACCAATGTTGCCACAAATGCTGTATTGGCAATACCTATTTGGAAAACCTGTAATGTATTCATATGAAAATGCAGGTTTTGATTGGTATCATTCCAAAATGTACAATGTTTGGTTTGATGTTTTGAATGGACTTTTTCCGTACACGCCGATGATGATATTGGTTGTTTTGGGAATCTTTTTGTCCATTTGGCATCAAAAAATGAATGGTTGGTTAATTGGTATGTTATTTTTACTCATGTCTTATGTATTTGGGAGTTGGTGTATGTGGTGGTTTGGCGGCGCACATGGGCAACGAAGTTTTGTAGAATATATGCCATTCTTCTCATTACCAATGGCTTATCTATTTGATTTTTTATTCAAACAAAAATTATGGATTAAAACAATGGGCATCTTGGCTGCTTTAATTTTGATTTTTATGAATATCAAAATGACGAATGCACATGAGGGCGGTTGGTTTGGAGATGATTGGACTTGGGCAGCGTATTGGCGTACTTTATTGAATTAGAAATAAAGGAGTTCAAAAAGTATCATACAATTCCATTTATATATTACAAAAAAAAATTAAAAAAAAAGCACTCATTCCCCTTTACAAATGAATTGAATCTCCTTATCTTTGTATCTACTATCAAAAAACATAACAAATATCCGTACTATGAAGCATTCCTATTTTCCGTTCCTATCCGTAACGGTGTTGCTGCTTTTGGGCATGCAGCACGGCGCGGCACAATCCGCAGGCGATATAATGCCCTATATTCAGCAACATCAAAAAATAGCCGTTCGAGTTGCCGAACAAACGGGCATTCCTGCAAGTATCTTGTTATCCCAAGCCATTTTGGAGAGCAATGCAGGTAAAAATCATTTAGTTTTGCGCGGCAACAATCATTTTGCCCTCAAATGTGGCAATGATTGGTCGGGTGAAACCTATGAAGTCATGGCAGATGAATATGATGCGAATGGCGATTTGATAACCTCTTGTTTTCGGCAATATCGGTCGGAAGAAGCCTCTTTTGAAGATTTTGCTGCATTTTTAAGTCGTCCGAATCGAGCCAATCGGTTTGGGTTTTTGTTCAAATTGCCCAGAAAAGACTATCAAGCCTGGGCTTATGGCATCGAACAGACGTTGCATCCGCAACAAAAAGGATACGCAACTCAATTAACTCACTTGATTGAAGATTACAAATTAAATCGTTTTGATAATATTTCCCAAGAGGAAATGCGCAATGAAGAAGCCTTTTTAAAAACGGGTTTTCAACATAATAATCGCGTCAAAGTGGTTTATACCGAATTGGGTCAGAGTTTGGAACAAATTGCTGGAAAGTACGATATTAAACTCAGCAAATTGTGTCAATACAATGATTTAGACATCATGGCAACCCATGCACCGTTAGCAGTTGGTACGCCGATTTATTTACAACCCAAAAAATCCTATTCGTATGATCATTCTTTTGCCTATCATCAAGTGAAATTTGGGGAAACGATGCACCAAATCGCACAAATGTATGGGATTCGTTTAAAAGATTTATATAAAAGAAATGGATTGGTCATGAGCGCACAACCTGCTGCTGGTCAACGAATTATGTTGCGCAAACCTGTGGCAGAAGCCGCAGAAGATGCCTTTTCAATACAGGAAACCACTGCTGAAAGAGCTTTGCGCAATCGTTCAGGCATGAATAACAGTGGTTTTACAGAATCCAATTCATCGGTTTTCAATCGGGATGAGCATGACAAAACGCCTGCGGGCGAATTACCTGCGATTGTGCCGCAATATTACAGTCATACGACTCCTGCTGCACCTGCGCATTATAGTGCGCCGACGCATTCGCCGACTTATACGAGTGGTTCGGTTTCATCAAATAACATGGTTTACACGTCTGATGGAATGCCTGTTACGAGTACAGTGGTGTCTGAAAGTCCAGTTATTCGACATGAATATATCCATTCAGAGCCGACTTTAGCGCGAAAATTGGCTCCTATAAAGCCTGCAAAAATGAGTACACCGAGTCTCGCAAAAGCACAAGAGCAGCGCGTAACGACTTATGTACCCTCTAAACAGCAGTCAAATGGAGCTATTACACCCTATTATCTACCGAAAACAGCGCAAAAATCCATTTTAGATTATCATATGGTGCGTTCTGGTGAAACTTTATTTGGTATTTCTCGAAAATATGGAATGGATGTAGATACGTTAAAACGATTGAATCGAATCAAAGATAACGTGATTGTGGAAGGACAGAAATTGCGCGTTAAGTAACGAAGTTGTAATAGAGTAAGGGCAAGTTGTGCTTCAATTTTTTCGCTTCAAATTCAATACGAATTGTTATAAAAAGTGCGGCAAGTTGCAACTTGCCGCACTTGGTGCTTGATTTTTGATGTTCAAATCCAATGCGTACACCTTATTTTTCAAATTTGGCTTTTACAAAAGGATAGCTCAAGACTATTGATAAAATCATCAAGCCGCCGAGATAAAAAGAGAGTGGTAATTCTTTATTTTCGTGCAAAATCGGGATAGCCATGAGCATCCCGTAAACAGGTTCTAAATTAAAAGCGAGATTGGTCATGAAAGCGGAAAGGTGTTGCATCGCCCGAAACGTCAACACATAAGCGAAATTTGTACACAATAATACCATAACGCTTAGATAAAACCAATCAGAACCATTTGGCAAAAGCATATCCACCAAAGGATTTTTCAATATGTAAAGGATTGAAATTAAAAGCGTCATAAAAAACCAAGCGAATCCAAAGACGGAAAAAGTCATAGTAATCGAATCGGTGAAATGGATATTTTTTTTATTGGCAATGAAAAACAAGGTAGATAAAATTGCCGAAATCAAGCCTAAGGTAAATCCAATGCCCATATTGGAAGGCAAACCGCCTGCAACAATACTCACCGCAGGCAAAATCACAATGCCCAAAGCAATTTCGTGTTTTTTAATAGGTTTTCGTTCTAAAATCGGTTCTAAAATGGCGGAAAATAACGCTGTCAACGAAAAAGCGATAAGGGCGACAGAGGCATTGGAATATTTGATGGCTGCAAAAAAGCAAATCCAACACAACATTATTAATCCGCCAATCCCTGCAAATCGTTGAAGGACGAATAGGGGGAGTTGTCGCGCTGTTTTCCATACGTTTGTCACCAATAAAAAAACAAGGCAGGTCAAAAAGAGTCGCCACCAAACGACCATGATGGATGATAATTGCATCAATTTTGCCAAAATTGCACTCAATCCATATAAAAAAATAGCTATGTGTAACTCTATGTAAGCCCGCCGTTCTGCAGCAATAGGTAGCATTAATTTAGTTAAATTAAGACACATGGTAGTCGGGAAATTTATTTCCCGATAGCTTTATTGGGAAATAAATTTCCTGACTACGATGCGTTATTTTTCAAATTTAGTTTTCAAAAAGGGATAACTGAATACGGTCAGCAGGATTATCAAACCGCCGATGTAAAACGAAGGTGTCAATTGCCTATCTTCATGTAATAACGGTATCGCCATCGAAATCCCGTAAATCGGTTCTAAATTGATGGCAAGATTGGCGGTGAATGCTGAAACGTGTTTCATCGCCCGCAAGGTCAAAATGTAGGCAAGATTCGTACAGATGAGTGCTAAAAACAATAAGTAAAACCAATCCATACCGATAGGCATCAGTTGTTGCACTATTGGGTTTTTGAATCCATAAAGTATTGATATTAAAATACTTATAAAAATAAAACCAGCTGCTAATTCCACAAAAGTCATGGTAAATGGGTCTGTATCATTCACATTTTTTTTATTGGCAATGGAAAATAACGTACCCAAAAATGCTGCTATAATGCCTAATATAAATCCTGTATTCATCTCCGAAGGCAATTCGCCGCCTGCCAACCAAATGGCGGGCAAGATAATCAAACTTAATCCAATTTCATGTAATTTAATGGGTTGTCGATTCAAAAGCGGTTCTAAAATCGCTGAAAATAAGGCGGTGAGCGAAAAAGTGATGAGCGCGACAGAGGCATTCGCGTATTTTATCGACCCATAAAAAAAAATCCAATGTGTTATGATTAAAACACCAATTCCAGATAGGCGTTTCACCACAGGCAAAGGCAGTTTTCGAGCCTTTTTCCAAGCATCGGATAACAACAAAAATACAATACAAGTAATAAGTAATCGCCACCAAATCAACATAATAGCGGATAATTGTATCAATTTGCCCAAAATCGCTGTAAATCCATAAAGAAAAACAGCTAAGTGTAATTCGACATAAGTGCGCCGTTCAACAGCCATGTTTTATCATCATTTTGTTAAAAAATGCAAATGTAGTGATTATATGGTACTTTATTGGAAGTAGGAATTAAGGAAAATTAGGAATTAAGGACGCATTTGCTTGATTTTTTTGCAAAAAATCAAGCAAATGCGTCCTTAATTCCTAATTTTCCCTAATTCCAATATTTAGTAACTAATTTTCACCAAGCGTGCTTTGCCGCGTACTTCGCTCGGCACTAACAATTCATTTGCGCCAATTTGTATCGCATCTCGAAAACGCATCATGATTTCTAAGGATTCGGTATTCATCACACTATGTCGCTCGACAGTGCCATCGCCTTTCAAAGCATATTCGCTGACTGTCGTGGAACGTTCGATTTCGTCATTATAAACTAAGCGCAAGGCACTTGGGGTTTTTAAAACAAAACACGAGGAAAAATTGGCTCCATCATCGTGTGAATATTGTTTTTTAGGTAAGATTTTTTTCCAATGTAAATCGCCCTTCGGATGAAAGGAAAACAAATAAAAATCATCGTAATAATGGTCTATCATGGAACGGGGGCGCGGCGCACCAAATCCCGGATAATTGGAACTCGTCCCCGCCGTCGAAAAACCACCCGCCGCCAGATACCGCGCCACATCTTGCGATTGCTCGCCCACCATCAAAAAACCACCATCGCGGCGCAGCACCAAATCTCGAACTTCCAAATTATCCAAGCCTTTTTGATTCGTTTCTTTTTTGCCAAGCGATTGCGCAATAAATTCATTTTCAAAGGGTTGCAATAAAATGATAGGCGTTGGTTGCAACGACATATAAAAACTTCCTTGTATTTTACCATTCCACCGTTTGGTGTAAAAACCGCCTGCAACCAATCGTTGATTTTGATTGTCATACGCAAATTTAACATTTGTATTCACAGCTTCTGTCATGCGAATTGTGTCTAATGCTTCTCCGCCCAAACCATAGGTTTTAATACAAAAAAGATGTTTTTCTAAACTCGCCAATCGATTCTCCTTTTCCCAAATCACGTACATATCGGCTTGATTATTAAATACAATTTGTTTAAAATGTTCATTCACATTCCAATCTTTGAAAGGAAATTGAAAACTCCAAACCGTTTTCAACGTGTCTAAACGACCTGCTACTGCAACCAATCGCTCTCCCTCCGAAGTGCCATTGACTAAAAACCGTTGTCGGTCTTCCGATGTTAAAAGCGTTAATTTAGGCAAATCGATTTTGCCAAAATCATGAATCGTTGCCGAATCCAATAAGCGTCCATGCACATCGTACTTATTGATTTTCAAATACTTATGTCCTTTTTTGGTATAAGAAAAAACAGCATTAAAATCGTTTTTTAAGGTGATAATATCTAACAATTGAGGATTGCCTTTTTTTTCTAATTCGATTTCGCGTTCACCGAGTTTGTGTAATTTATCATCATAAGCAGTGATAAAAAGTTTGTTATCGCGCATGACATAGAGTTGCACACGCTCGTTAATTTTGCCAATGATGCCGTACATATCCGCCCGATGCAGGCTCATTTCATCATTTGCAACGACATAAGTTTGTCCAATGGTTTGATTTACAAACAAAAAGTAGATTAAAAGACAAGTTGAGTAGCTAAATTTTTTCATCTTTATAGGTATTTTTTTTAAAAGATACCTACAAAAATACGCCTTTTTTAATTACAAAATAGGATGTAAATCACAAAAGTAAGTCGTTAAAGTTAAATAATTGAGAACAACGTTTGGAGGGTTTGAAACCCTCCAAACGTTATATACTATTATCGATTATATAAAGTCATAATTTCTGCATCACTTAATGCGCGATTGTAAAAAAGCAAATCCGAAATATCGCCGATGATACTCCCTCGCTTATTTTCAATGGTACCACCTATTTGAAATGGAACACTTGGTTTATTATAACCATGCGTTACACTGCCTGCCAGTTTTCCATCCATAAAAATGCGCCAATCGTTGTCCTTTTTGACCAAAGCCAGATGCATCCATTGATGCACGGGAATCGGATTCGGTGCAACCCATGCACCACACGTCCCGCCCGGATTGCCCCCAAGCAACAGGCAAAGCCTATCGCCCATCCCGCACACGCCATCGCCAACGATTAATCCAAAACCATCCATAGAACTCAATCCTGCAAAAAAAATCGCTCCTTGCAGGTGACTCGCATTCCAATACGCCCAACAGCTTATCGTAAGTGATTGAAAATCATTGTTTTTCAAAGGACAAGAAATAAAACTATTATAACCCGAAAAATGATAAGCCGTATTGGGAGTGCCGCGCCGATTTGCCGTCAAGAGCGTATTGAACGGAAGCGCGTGTTGCTCATTGCCACTTTCATCGCGGCAGTTGCCCGACAACGGATAATGCGCTATCAAACCATCCTTCACAATGGCAGGCGTTTTTTGAATTTGTCCATCGCTTGAAAACGATTGTAGGAAGGCAAGAGCCGTTAAAAAACGCCTTTTTAGATACTTTTTTTTCATGTAAAATGTAATTTTGGTTCTAAAACAAGTAAAACTACTTTGCAGTTGGGATATTTGTTATACACCTGTTGAAATTCGCTGCAAGTTAGTTTTACAAATTTATTTTTTTTGCAAAATCTACAGGTTAAACGCATCAAATTTTACGGCTCTCTGACAAATTTTGTGGAAAGGCACGTTTCGGAAAACTTTCAACGTTCCGAAATGTATTTTATATTGATAATCAATGGTTTATCTTGTCGCATCGGTTTCGGAAACCTTCAAGGTTTCCGAAACCTACGCTTTTCCACAAAATTTGTCAGAGAGCCAATTTTACAATTGGATGACCAAAGTAGAAAGGTAAAAAGGTTACCTTTAGAGGATGAATATATCCGAATTCGTTATGGAACCGAATTGCGTAAAGAGGCTGAAACGCGCTATTATAAGTAGTTGGGTTGTAATAAACAATCAAAAAAATGTGCCAACGTCGTCTGAATTAGGATTTTCAAGATTTTTAGGATTTAAAAGATTGATTATCAATCTTTTAAATCCTAAAAATCTTGAAAATCCTAATTCAGACCCATTAAAATTTCAACCATTTTTTCGCATGTAATTTTTCGCCGATTTTCAAGACAATAATGTACATATTATTTTTCAAATCTGCCGTTTCGGGCAATTGATATTGATACGCGCCTTTCGGCAAATGTCCAAAATCTTTTTGCAACACCATCAAACCGCGCATATCATAGACTTGTGCCGTCACGCCTGTTGAAGGTTTTGTCACATTGAACAAAAGATTAATTTGATTGCTCTCATTCGGCGCGATTTCATATTCATACCAGTAGGCAACCGATTTATCCGCAGTGCCAGCACCCGTGCGGGCATTCGAGCGACAAAAGATTTGATTCAACGTATCCAACAAAGGTGTACCCGCAATAACGCCCGAATTAGGAGCCGTTTCGATGTAATCACCTGTAATTTCCCAAATAATCACGCCTTTTAAATCACGGTCTTTGAAATATTGCGCTTTTCGGGCGATGGAACGCGGATTGTCATAACTCACAAACGTATTCAACCCATTTTTCCCCGTCAAGTAAGGCGACAAAACGACTTCATCCCAATGATACTCAAAACGATTCATTTTGCTGACAATATTATAATACAAAGGGCTGCCTTCATCCTCTGGAAACGTCGCATTATCCACCGTTTTCGTACTTTGCGCGTATAAATACGGTGCTGTTACCGTCTTCTGAGAACGCCCATAAAAGCCAACGCCTGCTACAAGTTTCTCTTTTGGAACGTTATACGTATTTAATAATTTATCAATTGTGAATTGAATGTTACAATCCACACAACCAATTTGAGCTGTTGCGTAAAGCGGTGCATTGTGATTGGTACTTTCATTCCATGCACCAAAAAAATCATAAGTCATCAAATTGACTCGATCCAATAAGGGAATCATTTTCGCCCATTCGATATTTTCAAAATGTTGCGGAGACGCGCCAAAAGCTCCTGTGAGCAAATATTTTTTACCATTTGTCGCGCCATGTGCGTCAATCGCCGACCGAATCGCTTGATATAATAAAGTGCAATTGCGTTTATCGGCAGGCGTACCACCATGTTCGACATAACCGGGATATTCCCAATCAATGTCAATGCCATCCAAATTATATTTTTGAATCAAATCTTTACAGGCGGTTGCAAATCGTT